>NZ_JBWKCA010000065.1:0-1038 GCF_056436715.1 Streptomyces sp. NPDC043176 | reverse complement strand
AGATCGTCGATCCAGATCATGGAGGCTCGGAGGTGGAGGCCGGCGAGGTAGCTTTCGGGCGCCTTGTCGTAGCGGGTGGCGATGCCTCGCCAGGCTTTCAGCTTGTTGATCAAGCGTTCGACGGTGTTCCGTTCCTTGTAGAGGTCGGCGTCGTGGCTGATGGACCGGCCGCCTCGTGAGCCCTTCTTCTTGCGGTTTGCGGCCTGGTCCTTCTTCTCCGGGATGACTGCTTTGATGTTGCGTTTTCGCAGGTAGCTGCGGTTTCCGCGCGATGAGTAGGCCTTATCGCCGGCGACTGCGCCGGGTCTGGTGCGGGGACGGCCGACCGGCAGACGGACTCGTACCTTCTCGAGCACGGGGATGAACTGCGGACTGTCCGCGGCCTGCCCGGTGGTCAAGACGAACGCGAGCGGACGGCATCTGCGGTCCGCCGCGAGATGAATCTTGCTGGTGAGGCCGCCCCGGGACCGGCCGAGCAGGGCTTGCTTCAGGCGGAGCTTGCGTCGGCGCCGGATGCGCCGGCGCTCGGCCTGTCCGTTCTGTTCCTGCGTGCCACCCCTTTTTGCCGGGCTGTCTCCTGCTCCTGCGCGGCTTCCTCCAGGGCCGACATGAGGTGCTTGCTGACGCGGAGCCCCGCGGCGTCGTGGTGGGCGCGGACGGTAGTGGAGTCCACGCTGACCAGCGACAAGTCTGTTTGCTCCGCGCGGGCTGCCTGAGCGATCAGGCCTTCCAGCAGGGCGGTGAACACACCGGCGTCCCGCCAGACGCGGAAACGTCCGTAGACGGTGGCCCATGGGCCGAACTCGGCAGGCATCTCCCGCCACTGGCCGCTGGAGCGGAACCGCCAGATCACCCCCTCGAACTGTTCCCGCAAACGCTCCGGATACGGGCCGTACCTACCGATCGGCAGATACGGCTCGATGAACTTCCACTGGGCATGGGTGAGTTGCCTACGCGTCACGACCACAGTCCTACCGGGTTCCACCCCACGAAGAGCACAGAACCCGGCAACTGATCACGACATCACACAGGCCCTAG
>NZ_JBWKCA010000064.1:0-1612 GCF_056436715.1 Streptomyces sp. NPDC043176 | reverse complement strand
AGCTACCTCGCCGGCCTCCACCTCCGAGCCTCCATGATCTGGATCGACGATCTACTCAAGACCACCACGTGATCACGACATCACACAGGCCCTAGTACTGCAACGGTCTTTGTCGTGACGGCCGGGCAGGTGGTTCGTTGGTCTGCTCATGGGTGGGGAACTGTCTGATGCCCGGTCGTGGGCGGGTGAACTGAAGGCTCTGCAGGAGCGGTTCGTTCACCGTTTCGCCAGGTCGGAGCCGCGTGAATCAGCGCTCGCGTATATGCGGGGGCTGATCGCTCCGCTGGAGCGGAAGAACGGCTGGACACTGGCGGAGGAGGCCGGGCATACGGGACCTGACAGGATCCACCGGCTGTTGAACCGGATCGACTGGGACGCGGACGAGGTTCTGGACGACGTGCGCGAGTACGTCGTCGAGCATCTCGGCGACCCGGAGGCGGTGCTGATCGTGGACGACACCGGCTTCCTGAAGAAGGGCGACCGCTCGGCAGGGGTCCAGCGGCAGTACTCCGGGACCGCGGGGCGGACGGAGAACTGCCAGGTCGGGGTTTTTCTCGCCTATGCCACCGGTCGCGGCCGCACCCTGATCGACCGGCGTCTCTACCTGCCGGCCTCCTGGACGGACGACCGGGAACGGTGCCGGCGGGCCGGCATCGACGACGCGATCGTGTTCGAGACCAAGGTCGCGATGGCCCGGACGATGGTCCGCCGGGCGATCGAGGAGAAGATCCCGTTCGGCTGGGTGACCGCAGACGCCGGCTACGGCTACTCCAAGAGCTGGCGGACCGAGCTGGAGCGGGCGGACGTCTTCCACGTCATGGCCACCACCCGGCACGACACCGTCGTCACCCGCTGGGCCCTCGACCACCCCGTTCACGACCTGTTCCACGATCTGCCCCGGCAGAAGTGGAAACGCCGGTCCTGCGGCAACGGCTCTCACGGACCCCGGGTGTTCGACTGGTCCAGGGTCGAGGTCCGGCCCTGGCACCGCGAGGACCGCCGGCACTGGGTGATCGCCCGCCGCAGTGTCCGCCGCCCCGAGGAGATCTCCTACTACATCGCCTACTGCCCCGCCGGCACCACACTCGACCAGCTCATTCATGTCGCCGGCAGCCGGTGGGCGGTCGAGGAGTGCTTCCAGACCGCCAAGCAGGAATGCGGCCTGGACGACTACCAGGTCCGCCGCTATCCCGGCTGGCACCGCCACATCACCCTGGCCATGGCCGCCCACGCCTGCCTGACCGTCCTGCGGGCCCGCGAGCTCGATTCCGGGAAAGCAGAAACGGATCCTCCGGCCTCGTCCCGCTGAGCCTTCCCGAACTCAGACGTCTGATCCACCGCCTCACCCACCGGCAGCCGGCCTCGCTCGACCACATCCTGCACTGGTCGACCTGGCGTCGCCGTCGACAACACCAAGCCCAGATCAGCCACTACCGACAACGCGGCCACACACCACCTGAACCTGCCCAACCATCAGGAAAAACACCGTTGCAGTACTAGGGTCTGTTGCGAAAGTAGATCTTGTTCGTCGATGATCACCTGTCGTGGGACGTGGTGATCTGACGAACGGCCAGTGGGCCCGGCTTGAGCCCTTGCTGCCGACGGGCATCAA
>NZ_JBWKCA010000062.1:0-1952 GCF_056436715.1 Streptomyces sp. NPDC043176 | reverse complement strand
GTTCCGGCGTCGTACGCGCAGCGGCGGTTGTGGCTGCTGGCGCAGCTGGACGGCGGCAGTGCGGCCTACAACGTGCCGACGGTGGTGCGCTTCGAGGGCTCCGGTCTTGACGTGGACGTCCTGGAGGCGGCGCTGAACGACGTGGTGGAGCGGCACGCCCCGCTGCGGACCGTGTTCGAGGCGGTGGAGGGGGAGCCGTTCCAGCGGGTCCTGCCCCCCGGGCGGGCGCGCCTCGCGGTCGAGCGGCGGAACGTCGAGGCCCACGGTCTGGACGGCGCGCTCACCGAGGCGGCCGGACGGGTCTTCGACCTCGCGTCGGAGATACCCGTCCGGGCCACGCTCCTCCGGGTCGACGACGACACCGCAGTCCTCGCCCTGGTCCTGCACCACATCGCGACGGACGGTCTGTCGACCGGCGTCCTCTTCGCCGATCTGGAGCGGGCCTACGCGGCCCGCGTGGCGGGCGACGGCCAGGTCCTTGAGCCGCTGACCGTGCGGTACGCCGACTACGCGGCCTGGCAGCGCCGGGTGCTCGGCCCGGCCGACGAGCCCGACAGCCTCCTCGGCCGCGAACTCGACTTCTGGCGCGGCAACCTGGCCGGCCTCCCCGAGGACCACGGGCTCACGCTCGACCACCCGCGTCCGCTCACCGCCTCCCACCGCGGCGGGGAGATCGCGCTCGACCTCGGGCCACGCGCCTTCGAGGGCATCACCGCACTCGCCCGCGAGGAGGGCTGCACGCCCTTCATGGTGGTGCACGCGGCACTGGTCGCGGCCCTGTCGCGAATGGGTGCGGGGGCGGACCTGGCGATCGGTTCGCCGGTGGCGGGCCGGAGCGACGAGTCCTTGAACGAGCTGGTCGGCTTCTTCGTGAACACGCTGGTGCTGCGCACGGACAGTGCGGGCGATCCCAGTTTCCGCGAGCTCCTGGCCCGGGTGCGTACGGCCGACCTGGACGCCTTCGCTCACCAGGAGGCGCCGTTCGACCTGGTCCTGGAAGCCCTCAACCCGACCCGGACGCTGTCCCGGCACCCCCTCTTCCAGATCTGCCTCGGACTCGACCTCGGCGCCGTGCCCGAACTCGACCTCCCCGGCGTCACCGCCTCCGTCTCCGGCACGGGCAACGGCTCCGCCAAGTTCGACCTGGAGTTCCTGCTCCGCTCCGAGGACCGGCGCGGGCTGCACGGCGCGGTGCTCTACGCCGCCGACCTGTTCGACGCCGACACGGTCCGGCGCATGGGCGCCGTCCTCGGCCGCGTACTGGAGCAGGTCCTCGCCGACCCTGGTCGCAGGCTCTCCGCCCTGGAGGTGCTGGCGCCGGGGGAGCGGGAGCTGCTGACCGGCCCCTGGGCGGGGGAAGTGCTGCCAGAGGTGGGGGAGGGTTCGCTGGTCGGGCGGTTCGAGGAGCAGGTGGCGCGGGTTCCGGAGCGGACGGCGCTGGTGGACGGCGAGGTGAGGATCTCGTACGCCGAGCTGAACGCCTCCGCGAACCGTCTGGCCCGTCATCTGGCCGAACAGGGCCTGGGGCGTGGGGACATGGCGGGTGTGCTGCTCGACCGGGGCGCGGACTTCGCGGTCGCGGTCCTCGCGGTCACCAAGACCGGCGCGGCCTACACCCTCCTCGACCCCGACTTCCCCGACGAGCGGCTCCGCTCGGCGGCCGCCGACGCGGGCATCGGCCACCTCGTCACCTCACCGGCCCTGGCCGGACGGGTCACGGGCCCCTGGACCGTCGTCCATGCCACCGGCCTGCCGGCCGACGCCCCCGACGACGACCTGGGCATCCCGCTCGGACCCGACGACCCCGCGTGCCTCATGTTCACCTCCGGCTCCACCGGCCGGCCGAAGGGAATCCTCTCCTCGCACCGGAACCTGGTGTCGACGGTGAGCGGCCAGACCTACGGGCGGTTCGGTGAGGGCGAGGTGTTCCTCCAGTGCTCGCCGGTGTCGTG
>NZ_JBWKCA010000061.1:0-2379 GCF_056436715.1 Streptomyces sp. NPDC043176 | reverse complement strand
GATGCGGTGGTGGGGCATTCGCAGGGTGAGATCGCGGCTGCCGTGGTCGCCGGGGCTTTGTCGTTGGAGGACGCTGCCCGGGTGGTGGTGCGGCGCAGTGGTGTGATCGCGGCGCGGTTGTCGGGTCGTGGGGGCATGGCGTCGGTCGCCGCTGGTGTGGATGAGGTTCGGGCGATGCTGGCCGGGTGTGTGGGTGTGGAGATCGCGGCCGTCAACGGTCCGCGGTCGGTGGTGGTTGCCGGTGAGCAGCAGGCCCTGGCCGACCTGATCACCGCATGCGGGGCAGCCGGCATTCAGACGCGGGAACTGACGCTGGCCAACGGCGTCGCCGGTCACACGGCGCAGGTAGAGGAGATCGAGGAGGAGCTGCGGGCGGCCCTGGCCGGGATCACGCCACGCGCCGGCACCGTGCCGTTCTACTCCACCGTCACCGGTGAGCCGGTCGACACGACCACGTTGGACGTCGGTTACTGGTATCGCAACCTGCGCCAGACCGTCCGGTTCGAGGAGGCCACCCAGGCGCTGGCGGCAGCCGGCCATCGGGCCTTCGTAGAGGTCAGTACCGATCCGATTCTGGTGCTCGGCATTCAGGACGTGTTGAGTGACCGTGTCACCGCCCCTGTGGTGGTGAGCGGGACCCTGCGTCGTAAAGAGAGCGGGCCGCGCCGGTTCCTTTCGGGACTGGCGGAATTGCACGTGCGCGGTGTTCGCGTCGACTGGTCCGCGGTGCTGGGTCGGGGCGAGGGCGGCCGACCCGTGGGGCTGCCCACGTACGCCTTCCAACGCGAGCAGTTCTGGCTGGAGTCCGGTTCGGGACCGGTGAAGCCGGCGGTGCCGATGTCCTCGACGGTCGACACGGCAGAGCAGGCGGGGCTGGTTCAGCGGCTCGCGTCGATGCCTCACGAGGACCGGGAGCACACGCTGCTGGGTCTGGTTCGTACCTCGGCGGCCGCGGTGCTCGGCAGTGCGTCGACTGCCGAGATCGCACCGAACCGAGCGTTCAGCGAAGTCGGTTTCACCTCGCTCACGGCGATCGAACTACGCAACAGGCTCTCGGAACTCACCAGGCTACGGCTGCCCAACACCCTGATCTTCGACTACCCGACTCCCACGGATCTGATGCGGCACCTCCGGGACGAGCTCTTCGCGGCGGCGGACACCGAGGACCCGATCCTCGCCGAGCTCCGCCGCCTGGAGGAGACGGCCGACGAGCTGAAGCCGGATCGGATCGAGAACACGCGGATCGTCGCCCGTCTCCAGGCACTGGCCACGCGACTGCAGGCCGCCACCGGTTCGGGCTCGCCACAGGAGAACGACGTCATGGCGAAGCTGGAGTCGGCTTCGGCCGACGATCTCTTCGCTTTCATCGACGAGGAATTCGGAACGGCCTGACCCTCGGGCAGTTGCTTATCGGCCGGAAAAGTTCGAGTCGTTCCCAATGGAGAAGAACCACGTGGACACCAACGAAAAGCTCGTCACGTACCTCAAGCGCATGACAGCCGATCTGCACCAGGCGCGGCAGACCATTGCCGAACTCGAGAGCGCCGGTTCCGAGCCGATCGCCATTGTGGGGATGGCGTGCCGTTTCCCGGGCGGGGTGACGTCGCCGGAAGAGCTGTGGGATCTGCTCGTGGTCGGCGGTGACGGCATTTCGGGTTTCCCGGTGAATCGTGGTTGGGACCTGGAGAACCTCTATCACCCGGACCCGGACCATCCCGGCACGAGTTACACGCGGGAGGGTGGCTTCCTGCACGACGCGGACGAGTTCGATGCGGGGTTCTTCGGGATCTCGCCGCGTGAGGCGCTGGCGATGGACCCGCAGCAGCGGCTGATGCTGGAGATCTCCTGGGAGGCGCTGGAGCGGGCCGGCATCGACCCGGCCACCCTGCGCGGCAAGCCCGTCGGCGTCTTCACCGGCACCGGAGGCGGCGACTACAGAGCCGAATCCCAGGACGTCCCCGCCGGCGTCGAGGCCTATCTCATGACAGGGGTCCTCGGCGGCGTCCTGTCGGGCCGCGTGTCCTACACCTTGGGCTTCGAGGGGCCGGCGGTGACGGTGGACACCGCCTGCTCGTCGTCGCTGGTGACCCTGCACCTGGCGGCCCAGTCCCTGCGGTCGGGCGAATGCTCGATGGCGCTGGCCGGCGGTGTCACGGTCCTCGCTCCGAATGCCTTCATCGGGTTCTCGCGGCAGCGTGGTTTGGCCGCCGACGGCCGGTGCAAGGCGTTCGCGGCCTCTGCCGACGGCACCGGCTTCGCGGAGGGTGCGGGTGTGCTGGTGCTTGAGCGGTTGTCGGACGCGGTTCGCAACGGGCACCGGGTGCTGGCGGTGGTGCGGGGTTCGGCGGTGAATCAGGATGGTGCGTCGAATGGGCTGAC
>NZ_JBWKCA010000060.1:0-2409 GCF_056436715.1 Streptomyces sp. NPDC043176 | reverse complement strand
GTCTCCCACCTATCCTACACAAGCCGAACCGAACACCAATATCAAACTGTAGTAAAGGTCCCGGGGTCTTTCCGTCCTGCTGCGCGAAACGAGCATCTTTACTCGTAGTGCAATTTCACCGGGCCTATGGTTGAGACAGTCGAGAAGTCGTTACGCCATTCGTGCAGGTCGGAACTTACCCGACAAGGAATTTCGCTACCTTAGGATGGTTATAGTTACCACCGCCGTTTACTGGCGCTTAAGTTCTCAGCTTCGCCAAGACGAATCTTGACTAACCGGTCCCCTTAACGTTCCAGCACCGGGCAGGCGTCAGTCCGTATACATCGCCTTACGGCTTCGCACGGACCTGTGTTTTTAGTAAACAGTCGCTTCTCGCTGGTCTCTGCGGCCACCCCCAGCTCGGGAAGCAAGTTCCTTCACCGGTGATGGCCCCCCTTCTCCCGAAGTTACGGGGGCATTTTGCCGAGTTCCTTAACCATAGTTCACCCGAACGCCTCGGTATTCTCTACCTGACCACCTGAGTCGGTTTAGGGTACGGGCCGCCATGAAACTCGCTAGAGGCTTTTCTCGACAGCATAGGATCATCCACTTCACCACAATCGGCTCGGCATCAGGTCTCAGGCTATGTGTGTGACGGATTTGCCTATCACACGCCCTACACCCTTACCCCGGGACTACCACCGCCCGGGCTGGACTACCTTCCTGCGTCACCCCATCGCTTACCTACTACCACCTTGGGTCGACGGCTCCACCACTTTCCTTTCCCCGAAGGGTCCGGAACGGCTTCACGGCCTTAGCATTAATGGGCTCGGTATTGGGCGTTTCAAAGCGGGTACCGGAATATCAACCGGTTGTCCATCGACTACGCCTGTCGGCCTCGCCTTAGGTCCCGACTTACCCTGGGCAGATCAGCTTGACCCAGGAACCCTTAGTCAATCGGCGCACACGTTTCTCACGTGTGTATCGCTACTCATGCCTGCATTCTCACTCGTGAACCGTCCACAACTCGCTTCCGCGGCTGCTTCACCCGGCACACGACGCTCCCCTACCCATCACAGCGCCCGTTGGGGCTATATGCTGCAATGACACGACTTCGGCGGTACGCTTGAGCCCCGCTACATTGTCGGCGCGGAATCACTTGACCAGTGAGCTATTACGCACTCTTTCAAGGGTGGCTGCTTCTAAGCCAACCTCCTGGTTGTCTGTGCGACTCCACATCCTTTCCCACTTAGCGTACGCTTAGGGGCCTTAGTCGATGCTCTGGGCTGTTTCCCTCTCGACCATGGAGCTTATCCCCCACAGTCTCACTGCCGTGCTCTCACTTACCGGCATTCGGAGTTTGGCTAAGGTCAGTAACCCGGTAGGGCCCATCGCCTATCCAGTGCTCTACCTCCGGCAAGAAACACACGACGCTGCACCTAAATGCATTTCGGGGAGAACCAGCTATCACGGAGTTTGATTGGCCTTTCACCCCTAACCACAGGTCATCCCCCAGGTTTTCAACCCTGGTGGGTTCGGTCCTCCACGAAGTCTTACCTCCGCTTCAACCTGCCCATGGCTAGATCACTCCGCTTCGGGTCTAGAGCGTGCAACTCAATCGCCCTGTTCGGACTCGCTTTCGCTACGGCTTCCCCACACGGGTTAACCTCGCTACACACCGCTAACTCGCAGGCTCATTCTTCAAAAGGCACGCAGTCACGACCCATTGGGTAAACCCAATGAGCGACGCTCCCACGGCTTGTAGGCACACGGTTTCAGGTACTATTTCACTCCGCTCCCGCGGTACTTTTCACCATTCCCTCACGGTACTATCCGCTATCGGTCACCAGGGAATATTTAGGCTTAGCGGGTGGTCCCGCCAGATTCACACGGGATTTCTCGGGCCCCGTGCTACTTGGGTGTCTCTCAAGCAAGCCGTCAATGTTTCGGCTACGGGGGTCTTACCCTCTACGCCGGACCTTTCGCATGTCCTTCGCCTACATCAACGGTTTCTGACTCGCCTCACAGCCGGCAGACTGTGAAAGAGAGATCCCACAACCCCGCATGCGCAACCCCTGCCGGGTATCACACGCATACGGTTTGGCCTCATCCGGTTTCGCTCGCCACTACTCCCGGAATCACGGTTGTTTTCTCTTCCTGAGGGTACTGAGATGTTTCACTTCCCCTCGTTCCCTCCACATGCCCTATGTGTTCAGGCATGGGTGACAGCCCATGACGGCTGCCGGGTTTCCCCATTCGGAAACCCCCGGATCAAAGCCTGGTTGACGGCTCCCCGGGGACTATCGTGGCCTCCCACGTCCTTCATCGGTTCCTGGTGCCAAGGCATCCACCGTGCGCCCTTAAAAACTTGGCCACAGATGCTCGCGTCCACTGTGTAGTTCTCAAACAACGACCAGCCACCCATCACCC
>NZ_JBWKCA010000059.1:0-2608 GCF_056436715.1 Streptomyces sp. NPDC043176 | reverse complement strand
GGGCTCGACTCACCGCGGGCCAGGGCCTCCAGACCGGCCACCGCCCCCTCACGATCCGCCGCCACCACCACGGCACGATCCGCCAGGGCACCACGAGTCGTCGCCAAAGACCGCGCGATACCGGCGAGTTCGTCCTCACCGCGCTCCGACAGGAACCCGGCCAGCCGGGCGGCCTGACCCGCCAGAGCAGCCTGGCCACGCCCCGAGACGAGCAGCGGCACGACACCGCCGAACACAGCGGAGCCCTCCCCCGAGGGGAGAGTCTGCTCGGGCGCCTGCTCCAGGATGACGTGCGCATTGGTACCACTGACACCGAAGCTGGACACGGCCGCACGACGGGGGCGACCGCTTTCGGGCCACTGCCGGGCCTCGGTGAGCAGTTCCACCGCACCCGCCGACCAGTCCACCTGAGGAGTCGGCTCATCGACGTGCAGCGTGCGCGGCAGGACACCGTGACGCATCGCCTGCACCATCTTGATCACACCCGCCACACCCGCAGCCGCCTGCGTGTGACCGATGTTCGACTTCAACGACCCAAGCCACAACGGCTGCCCCGCGTCACGACCCTGACCATAAGTCGCCAACAGCGCCTGGGCCTCGATCGGATCACCCAACGGCGTCCCGGTGCCGTGCGCCTCCACCACGTCGACCTCGGTGGCGGACAGGCCCGCGTTCGCCAACGCACGCCGGATCACCCGCTGCTGCGAGGGACCGTTCGGCGCGGTCAGCCCATTCGACGCACCATCCTGATTCACCGCCGAACCCCGCACCACCGCCAGCACCCGGTGCCCGTTACGAACCGCGTCCGACAACCGCTCCAGGACCAGCACACCCGCACCCTCGGCCCAGCCGGTGCCGTCGGCAGAAGACGAGAACGCCTTGCACCGGCCATCGGCGGCCAGCGCACGCTGGCGCGAGAAGTCGACGAACACGTCGGGGGCGGCCATCACCGTGACGCCGCCGGCCAGCGCCAACGAAGACTCCCCCGACCGCAGCGACTGCGCCGCCAGGTGCAAGGTCACCAGGGAGGAGGAGCAGGCGGTGTCCAGGGTCACCGCCGGGCCCTCAAGCCCGAGCACGTACGACACCCGGCCCGACAGCACGCTCCCCGCACCACCCGTGGCCAGGTAGCCCTCGACACCCTCGGGGGCACCGCCCACTTCGTCCGTGTTCCCGACCGCGTAATCGTGGTACATGTACCCGGTGAAGACGCCGACGGGCTTGCCGCGCAGGGTGGCCGGGGCCAGGCCGGCCCGTTCCAGCGCCTCCCAGGAGATCTCCAGCATCAGCCGCTGCTGCGGGTCCATCGCCAGCGCCTCACGCGGCGAGATCCCGAAGAACCCCGCATCGAACTCCGCCGCGTCGTGCAGGAACCCGCTCTCGCGGCAGTAGCTCGTGCCCAGGTGCTCCGGATCCGGGTGATACAGAGCCTCCAGGTCCCAGCCACGGTCCTCCGGGAAGCCCGAGATCGCGTCGGTCTCCTCGTCCACCAGACGCCACAGCTCCTCCGGAGAGGACACACCGCCCGGGTAACGGCAGGCCATGCCGACGATCGCGATCGGCTCGGAATTGGCGGCGACCGCCTCGTCGTACTGCCGCTGAAGGCGTGTGTTCTCCTTCAACGAAGCGCGCAGTGCGTCGACAATCTGCCCGCTCTGGACATCCCGATCGTTCATGATTACTTCGCCTTTCAAGTTGCCGATCACGACTGGGTGTTGCCCAGGGCTCGCTGTACGAGATCGCCGATGTTCATTCCGTCGATCAGGTCCAGTTCTTCGTCGACGCTCGCCGCCGGCTCTGATTCCTGCCCGGCCACTTCCGAGCGGGCCAGCGACAACAGGACGTCGAGCACCCCGGCCGCACGGAGTCGGTCTATCGGAACGGTGGCCAGGGCCCGGCGGATTTCCGTCTCGCTGCTCTCGGCCTCGTCTACGGCGCCGCCGTCCAACTCGTCCCGGAGGTAGGCCATCAGAGCCATCGGTGTGGGGTGGTCGAAGATCAACGTGGTGGGCAGACGCAGTCCGCTCAGGCCGGACAGGCTGTTGCGCAGTTCGACCGCGGTGAGGGAATCGAAGCCGATCTCGTTCAGGGCCCGTTCCGGCTCCAGCTGATCCGGCGAGGCGAAGCCGAGCACGGCCGCCGCCGCCTGCTGCACCGTCTCCAGCAGAATCCGTTCCCGCTCGTCCGGGGAGACTCCGGCCAGTCGCTGGAGCAGACCGTCCGCGTTCGCCGCGCCACTCTGCGCGGAACGCCTGCCGGCCGGAACCAACGCCCGCAGCAGCGCCGGCAGCCTTCCCATCCCGGCCTGATTCCGCAGCTCGGCGAAGTCCAGACCCACCAGTACCAGAGCGGGTGTCGGCGACTGAAGCGCCGCGTCGAACAGGCCCATCCCCTCTTCGGCGGACAGTCCGATGATGCCGCCCCGGGCCATGCGCTGCTGATCGACGTCGCTCAGGCTCGTGTTCATCTCCGTCGCCTGCGACCACAGGCCCCAGGCGAGTGAGGAGGCGGCAAGACCAGCCGCCCGGCGACGCTGCGCCAACGCGTCCAAAAAGGCGTTCGCCGCCGCGTAGTTACCCTGTCCCGGCGCCTGGAACGTACCCGCCGC
>NZ_JBWKCA010000058.1:0-2921 GCF_056436715.1 Streptomyces sp. NPDC043176 | reverse complement strand
GGTTCCCGCGCACGCTCCGCTGACCGCGGTGGTGCACACCGCGGGTGTCATCGACGACGGTGTCGTCACCGCGCTGAGCTCCGAGCGGCTGGAGAAGGTGTTCCGTCCCAAGGTCGATGCCGCGCTGGTCCTGGACGAGTTGACCCGGGACCTGGACCTGTCCGCCTTCGTGCTCTATTCCTCCGCGGCGGGTACGTTCCAGGCGCCGGGACAGGGTAACTACGCGGCGGCGAACGCCTTTTTGGACGCGTTGGCGCAGCGTCGCCGGGCGGCTGGTCTCGCCGCCTCCTCACTCGCCTGGGGCCTGTGGTCGCAAATGACGGGCAACCTCTCCGATGCCGATCAGAAGCGGCTGGCTCGGGTCGGACTGGTGGGGCCGTCGATGGAGGAGGGCATGGGGCTGTTCGACGCGGCGCTTCAGTCGCCGACAGCAGCCCTTGCCCTGGTGAAGCTGGACTTCGCCGAGCTGCGGAATCAGGCCGGGATGGGTACGCTGCCGGCGCTGCTGCGGGCGTTGGTTCCGGCCGGCAGGCGTTCCGCGCAGAGTGGCGCGGCCAACGCGGACGGTCTGCTCCAGCGACTGGCCGGAGTCTCCCCGGACGAGCGGGAGCGGATTCTGCTGGAGACGGTGCAGCAGGCGGCGGCGGCCGTGCTCGGCTTCGCCTCGCCGGATCAGCTGGAGCCGGAACGGGCCCTGAACGAGATCGGCTTCGATTCCCTCACCGCGGTCGAACTGCGCAACAGCCTGTCCGGCCTGACCGGACTGCGCCTGCCGGTGACGTTGATCTTCGACCACCCCACGCCGGTGACCCTGGCGCACTACTTGGCGGCGGAGCTCAGCCAGGACACCAAGCAGGGCCACGCGCTGCTGGCGGAACTCGACAGCCTGGAAGCGTCCTTCGCGTCGCTCGCTCCCGATGACCCGCTGCACCACCAGGTCGTGGCCCGGCTCCAGTCACTGCTCGCCCAAGGGCAGAACGAGTCCGGGTCGGGCGTCGAGCACGAAGAGTTCGATCTCGACTCCGCCACCGATGAGGAGATGTTCAAGCTCATCGACAGCGAGTTCGGGACGGCGTGAGCCGACTCCACCATTCCGCCCCGGACGGCCCGGACGGCCCGGCAGGTTTTTTCCAGGAAAGGCACCACTCATGACGAACGAGCAACAGCTGCGCGACTACCTGAAGCGTGTTCTGGCGGACGCCCGCCGTTCCCAGAACCGGGTACGTGAGCTGGAGAGCGCGAGCTCGGAGCCGATCGCGATCGTGGGGATGGGCTGCCGCCTGCCGGGTGGTGTCTCGTCTCCGGAGGAGCTGTGGCGTCTGGTGGCCGAGGAGACCGACGCGATCTCGGGCTTCCCGGAGGACCGTGGCTGGGATCTGGAGAACCTGTATCACCCGGATCCGGATCACGCGGGTACGAGCTACACGCGGGAGGGCGGCTTCCTAGACGACGTAGCCGGGTTCGACGCCAGGTTCTTCGGGGTTTCGCCGAGTGAGGCGCTGGCGATGGACCCGGAGCAGCGGCTGATGCTGGAGATCTCCTGGGAGGCGCTGGAGCGGGCCGGGATCGATCCGGCCACCCTGCGCGGCAAGGAGGTCGGGGTCTTCACCGGCACGGGAGGTGGCGGCTACCGGTCGGACGACCAGGCGGTTCCCGACGGAGCCGAGGCCTACCTGATGGTGGGCTCCCTGGGAAGCGTGGTCTCAGGTCGGGTGTCGTACGTGCTGGGCCTTGAGGGCCCGGCGGTGACTCTGGACACCGCCTGCTCCTCCTCCCTGGTGGCCCTGCACCTGGCGGCGCAGTCGCTGCGCTCCGGAGACTGCTCGTTGGCGCTGGCCGGCGGGGTGACCGTCATGTCCGGGCACCGCACGATCGTGGACTCCTCGCAGCAGCGTGGTCTTGCTGCCGACGGCCGGTGCAAGTCGTTCGCGGCCTCCGCCGACGGCACCGGACTCGGAGAGGGCGCGGGTGTGCTGCTCCTGGAGCGGTTGTCGGACGCGGTTCGCAACGGGCACCGGGTGCTGGCGGTGGTGCGGGGTTCGGCGGTGAATCAGGATGGTGCGTCGAATGGGCTGACCGCGCCGAACGGTCCCTCGCAGCAGCGGGTGATCCGGCGTGCGCTGGCGAACGCGGGCCTGTCCGCCACCGAGGTCGACGTGGTGGAGGCGCACGGCACCGGGACGGTGCTGGGTGATCCGATCGAGGCCCAGGCGGTCATCGCGACCTATGGTCAGGGCCGTGACGCGGACCGGCCGTTGTGGCTTGGGTCGTTGAAGTCGAACATCGGTCACACGCAGGCGGCTGCGGGTGTGGCGGGTGTGATCAAGATGGTGCAGGCGATGCGCCGCGGTGTCCTGCCGCGCACACTGCACGTGGACGAGCCCACTCCTCAGGTGGACTGGTCGGCGGGTGCGGTGGAACTGCTCACCGAGGCCCGGCAGTGGCCCGAGACGGGACATCCCCGTCGTGCGGCCGTGTCCGGTTTCGGTGTCAGTGGCACGAACGCGCACGTCATCCTGGAGCAGGCGCCACTGGCGGAGCAGGACCTGGAACAGTCCCCCGAGCCGGGGGTGCTCGCCGGGCCGTATGTTCCGTTGCTGGTGTCGGGGCGTGGTCAGGCTGCTCTGGCGGGTCAGGCCGCCCGGTTGGCCGGGTTCCTGTCGGAGCGCGGTGAGGGCGAACTCGCCTCTGTCGCGCGGTCTTTGGTGACGACCCGTGGCACCTTGACCGACCGTGCCGTGGTCGTCGCCACTGACCGCGATGAGGCGGTAAGCGGTCTGGAGGCCCTGGCCCGCGACGAATGGGCGCCGGGCGTCGTGACCGCGTTCGGTGGAGCGGTGAAGGGCCGGACGGCGTTTGTCTTTCCTGGTCAGGGTGCGCAGTGGGTGGGGATGGGGGCGGATCTGCTGGGTTCGTCGGTG
>NZ_JBWKCA010000057.1:0-3584 GCF_056436715.1 Streptomyces sp. NPDC043176 | reverse complement strand
GCGCGCGGTCTCCTGCGGAGACACGACGCGGAGTGACTGCGTCACTCCCAATGACGCTGCGCCGCTGCGCGGCGCTGAGCTGGCTGCCTGAGGGGCGGTCGCCTACGGTGACTGTGGGGTGGTGGGGTTGGGTTGAGGAGTGCTGGTGTGGGGTGGGGTTGTTTGTGGTGCGGCGCCCGCCTGCGGCGGGGTGTGGTGCTGGTAAATGGATGGTTTTGTTTGGTAGTTGATGGTGGGTCGGTGGTGGGGTGGGGCCCCTGCGGGGCCGGCGGGGGCGTGTTGGCTTCCTATTATGTTCGTGGAGCGGTCACGGTGTGCACCGGTGGGGTGGTGTTTTAGGGCTTGTGAGGGCGGTTCGATGAATGTCACTCTACGTAATGGGCAGAGGTTCATCGAAAACTAGTTATCTAGACCTCTAGTCTAGGTTGGTGCGGCGGATCCGATCACAGTTTCACGCCAGAACATGCGGAAACCGCAAGCCCTCCCCGCATCACCAACTGCCCGCACGCCAGCGCTCCATGACGGAAACGCAAAACACCGACAGACACCGCCTCCTGACGCCGCACCAACACCCCATACAGAAAACGCATAAGACGAACCACCACACACCCCTCCCCCGCACCCGACACCAGGGAACGACAGCCCCACCCACACACCACCACCAAGCCCGGCACAGCACGGAACCACGGTCGCTGCAGAACCGGAACTGTCCACCCTCCGGAAAGAACAGGGCGCAGCAGCAGGGACCCGTGCCGGCGGACGGGCACCGGGCGCGTCACACACCTCGCTGCCGGCTGTGTTGCCGGTCTGCCCTCCCCGTCAACGCAGCCGGCTCCCGTACAGGGGCCATGGTGGGTCCACCCTCACAGCTCTCAGCCCACGCATCTACCTGGGACAACAGCCTGAGAGGCTCGCAGGCCCCCGCTCACCCCACCCCGCACCCGCGGGCAATAGATCCCTCTGGCGATGGCCTCCACAGGCCCAGCAGGCCGTCAAAGGGCACCAGGCAACGGGGCGCAGCGCGCACCGACGGGACACACCCGCCGACCGGACAGCAGAGCACAGACGCTGCCCGGGGCGGAAGTCGACGGGAGCGAGAGCCCGCGGCTCTCGCTGTCGGCATGGGGCACGGCGGGCAGTCACCCCAGCACAGCGATTCTCAACCCAGGAGCCGCCCCCACGCGTATACGAATAACACATACCGCATACACAAACCATCCCGTATGCAGAAACCGCATCACCCACCCAGGACCGTGCAGGACCTCGGGCGACAGTACCGCGGGAAGAGAGCCCGACTGCTATCATCCAGCCGGCACCACAGCAGCCGACCCCGACCCGGCCTCACTGGCCAAAACATCCTGAACCGTCATACAGCCCAGCCCACCCACTGACACGGGGCGTCCCTCGCGCTGACCACACCCCGCCCAATCAAACGACCGAAGCGACCCAGACCCAGCAACCCCACACCACGACATCGGGCAGGCAACGGCCAGGGACACCATCCCACAGACACCGGGCACCGCCCCACGCACCGCTGACACCTCGAGCGTGGTGGGCCATCCCCGCGCAAGCGAGGAACAGACTCTGCGGTGCAGTCGGCTGACGGCGTCCGCTGGATCCCCGCGGTCGCGGGGAGCAGCCGGGACTGTTCGACGGCTGGCACCGCCTGCAGGGACCACCTCCGCGCGGGCGGCCCATCAAGCGGCCCTCTCGGCTCCCGCCCCCTTCAAGTACACAACGTTGCCGCTGGCGGAATTGTCGGAAGCGGCATGCGCTCTCGCAGCAGCGATCGTCTCAACAACAAACTGATGAGCCCTGGCCCATCGCACGCCGTGCTTGTGCGCACGGACTGTGGCCTGAAGCCAGGGCTCCAGTTCCACGAGTTCGAGTACGTAGCAGGCTCTCAGGAACGCCGCGGTCTGGTGGGGGTCGACGGGGAGGGTGTCGCCCGCGATGACGCGGCGGGCGGTGCTGGTAGGCAGTGACCATGAGCCGGCGATTCGTTGCATCTCCCCGGGTGTGGGGTAGCCAGCCCAGATGTGTTGCCGACGCAGGGCACGGCTGAGATCTGCCCGGGAGGAGATCAGGGAGGGGTCAGGTGCTTTGTGGACGTCGTACGGCGCGCGGGTTGCACGGCGTGCCCGGATCCACAGTTCCAGGCCTTGGTGGAGGCCGGTGGTGAGTCCGCCGCCGAATTCCTCATCCTTGGTGAGGGTCATCAGGATGAACTCCTCGACGGTTTCCCAGGAGGGGACCTTTTCACCTGACGCGGCGCGCTTGAGCGTCGCTGCGGACGGGGTTTCCTTGGTCTGCGGCAGCCGCGCCATCTGTTCGTAGGTGAGCCCGGCGGCGGCCTTGCGGCGGCGCAGGAAGTCCGCGAGCTTCGCGCGTGCCGGAACGGCGCGGTTGATCGGCTTCTCGGGACGGCCCATGGCGGTCACCTCAGTTGCCCGAGCTGAGGTAAGCGCGCACGAGGCGGCTGGCGCGACCGGCTCCTCGGGGCCTGCCGGCGACCACCACCGCAACGATCGTGGCCCCGATGCCGCCGGCTCCGCCGATGAGGAGCAGGACGTCCTGAACGATCATGCCGAGGCTGGCGAGGATCGCAGCCGTGACGATGCACGCGATGATCACGAGTGCATGTGGCATGGCGAATCGGCCAGGGCCCGCTGCGGAAGCGGTCCCGCCGACGTCGATCGTGGGTGCGTCTGTAGTGTTCGCCAGTACGGCGTCCGCGCCGGACGCCGTCGACTTGGTAGCCGCGGCGTTCACCGCGGCGGAGGGCTTTCCGCCCATGAGAGATCCCCTGACTACCGTCCGGCGACCGCAAGATCGCCGGACGGTGCTGATTCGGCTCCAACCGATGTCGTGGCTCTTCTGGGCGCTGTGCGGGAGTTGGCGCTCCCAGCGCACGGAGGAACCTGCTTGCTCACAGGATTCCAGCGTCTAGAGCACAAACGACAGTCCGTCAGAACGTTGGCTCAGCAGCGTTCCAATGCATTCTTGTCGACCTTCAAGTCGTACAAGGGCGGACGTGCGAGGCTCGTACGGCGCGGTATCCGCAGTGTTTCCGCAGGTCGGCGGGCTGCACGTGGCCCTAGCACGAACAGCTGATACTCCGGATCGGCGTCTCCGCCACGGCCTGCGCTTCGCCCGGTGTCAAAAAGTGCAGGTCAGGTGCCTGTAGGAGCCGTGGCAGAGCCCCATCAGCCCAGGTAGCGCAGCGTCTCCCACTCTCACCTGCTTCGCGGAATTACAACGCCGCTGACCTGCATTCGCTCAGTACTGGACCGCTTGAGCGTTAACGATCTTGAAGGGACTAGCCGATGCTCGTAACCACGACGCGCGATCGGCAACCTCAGGTCGCGGTCGCCCTGATTGCTCTGGCTCCAACCGGCACACAGGGAACCCGGCAGGCGTTGGCGCGCCTGCCTCGTGAAGCTGATGTCCTGCCCTGATGGCAGGACATCGGCTTCGCCTGCATGCGGGGCTAGGGCCTGTGTGATGTCGTGATCAGTTGCCGGGTTCTGTGCTCTTCGTGGGGTGGAACCCGGTAGGACTGTGGTCGTGACGCGTAGGCAACT
>NZ_JBWKCA010000056.1:0-3935 GCF_056436715.1 Streptomyces sp. NPDC043176 | reverse complement strand
GGGGTGCATCCCGCGCTGATCGACGCCTGCTTCCACGCCGGAGTCTTTCGAGCCGACACCGCCGGGCAGGAGCAGAAGCTCGTCCTGCCGTTCGCTTGGAATGAGGTACGGATCTTCGCCACGGGTGCGACCGCACTGCGTGTGCACCTGTCGTTCGACGGCCCCGATGTCGTCAGCCTTCGGGCGGCCGACGACGCCGGCACTCCCATTGCCTCGGTCGGGGCGGTGATCGCCCGGCCCGTGGCGATGGAACAGCTGCGCGCCGGGGCGGGGTCCGGCTGGTCGCGCGATGCCCTTTTCGGGCTGGAGTGGACCGAGGTCGCGCTGTCACAGCCGCCGACGGCTCCCGCCGTTCCCGCGGTGCAGTCGGCAGCGGACATCGCCGCACTGGCCGTCTCCCGTCCGACGGGCGGGGCCGCGATGGCGGACATGACGGCCCGTACGGGAGGAGCGGCCCAGGAGCTGACCGCGTGGGCCTTGAGCCTGGCGCAGGCATGGCTGACGGAGCCCGCCCTGGGTGAAAGCCGGTTGGTGGTGGTCACGCCGTCGCCGGCCGATCCGGCGGTGGCGGCCGTCTGGGGTCTGGTGCGTACCGCACAGGCGGAACATCCGGGTCGGTTCGTGCTCGTAGCGACCGACGACCCGGACACGGCCCAGCAGGCGCTGCCAGGAGTGCTGGCCTCCGGAGAGCCTCAGCTCGCCTTGCGGGAGGGGGTCGCGCTGGCGCCTCGGCTGGTACGTGCCGTCGGTGCCGTCGACGCGGGCGCCGGCCGGGAGCTGGACCGGGACGGCACCGTACTGGTCACCGGCGGCACGGGCACGCTGGGTGCCCTGGTGGCACGGCACGTGATCGAGACGCACGGCGTGCGCAACGTGCTGCTGGTCAGCCGCCGCGGCGACCAGGCGCCCGGAGCCGGGCGGCTGCGTGAGGAGCTGACGGCTCTGGGTGCGGACGTGCGCGTGGAGGCCTGTGACGTCGCCGATCGTGATGCCATGGCTGCGCTGATCGCCTCGGTTCCCGCGCACGCTCCGCTGACCGCGGTGGTGCACACCGCGGGTGTCATCGACGACGGTGTCGTCACCGCGCTGAGCTCCGAGCGGCTGGAGACGGTGTTCCGTCCCAAGGTCGATGCCGCGCTGGTCCTGGACGAGCTGACCCGGGACCTGGACCTGTCCGCCTTCGTGCTCTACTCCTCCGCGGCCGGCACCTTCGGGGCCCCCGGGCAGGGCAACTACGCGGCGGCGAACGCCTTCCTCGACGCCCTCGCCGAGCGCCGCCGGGCCGCCGGGCTCCCCGCCACCTCACTCGCCTGGGGTGGCTGGGCGGAGAGCAGCGGGATGACGGCCCACCTCAGCCAAAGCGACCTCCAGCGGCTGTCGCGGGGTGGAGGCGTCGAGCTGACCACCGAGGAGGGTCTGGAACTGTTCGACCGGGCATGGCGAGCCCCGGACCCGGTCCTGGTCGCGGCCAAGCTCGATTTCGTGACGTTGCAGGCCCAGGCGGCAGCCGGCTCCGTCCACAGCCTGCTGCGCGGCCTGATCACCGCTCGCCGCAGTGCGACCCAGCCGCAGCGACCGGCCGGACCCAGGCTGGCGGAGCAGCTCGCCGCCACTCCGCCGGCACGGCAGGAGGGGGTCCTGCTCGACGTGGTCCGGCGTGAGGTCGCGGTGACCCTCGGACACGCCTCCGGCGGCCAGGTGGATGCGGACCAGGGGTTCAGCGACATCGGGTTCGATTCTCTGCTCGCCGTCGAACTCCGCAACAAACTCACGGAGCTGACCACGCTGCGACTGCCCGCCACGCTGGTCTTCGACCACCCCACGCCGCGGAGTCTCGCCCGTTTCCTGCTGGAGGAACTCCGCCCCGAGGCGAACGACACGCATGATCTCGCCGGTCGGGAGGCCGAATTCCGCAGGGTGCTGGCCACGACTCCGATGGCACGTTTTGAAGAACTCGGTCTCATGCAGGCGCTCATGGCATTGCTGGATGAGCAGGGCCCCGGAGCAGCCGGGACAGCGGCAGCAGCCGAACAGGAACAGGATTCCACCTCTCTGATCATGGAGATGGGCGTCGACGACCTCATCGCACGCGCGATGAAGGAAACCAGGAACCAGTAGCAGACCGCGAAAGAGGCAAAGGCATGACAAGTTCGGAAAACGCGGTCGTCAAGGCGCTGCGTGCTTCACTGATCGAGAACGAGCGGCTGGAGAACGAGAACAAGAGGATCCGCGAGCGGTTGGACGAACCGATCGCGATCGTGGGAATGGCCTGCCGATTCCCGGGCGGTGTGTCCTCGCCGGAGGACCTGTGGGACCTGGTGGCCTCCAGTGTCGACGGGATATCGGGCTTCCCGGAGGACCGTGGCTGGGACCTGGCCGGCCTCTACCACCCGGATCCGGAGCACCTGGGCACCAGCTACTGCCGTGAGGGTGGCTTCCTGCAGGACGCGGCGGAGTTCGATGCGGGGTTCTTCGGGATCTCGCCGCGTGAGGCGCTGGCGATGGATCCGCAGCAGCGGCTGATCCTGGAAACCTCGTGGGAGGCGCTGGAGCGGGCCGGCATCGACCCGGCCACCCTGCGCGGCAAGCCCGTCGGCGTGTTCGTCGGGGAGATGTACCACGACTACGCGAACGGGGTCACGGATCGAACGAGCGGCGTCCCGGAGGGCGTCTCCGACTACCTGATGCTGGGTGGCGCGGGGAGCGTGCTGTCCGGTCGGGTGTCGTACGTGCTGGGCGTGGAGGGCCCGGCAGTGACGGTGGACACCGCCTGTAGCTCCTCACTGGTGACTCTGCACATGGGCGTGCAGTCGCTGCGGTCGGGGGAGTCCTCGTTGGCGCTGGCCGGCGGCGTCACCGTGATGGCCGGACCGGACGCCTTCATCGGGTTCTCGCGGCAGCGTGGTCTTGCAGTCGATGGCCGGTGCAAGTCGTTCGCGGCCTCTGCCGACGGTACGGGGTGGGCCGAGGGTGTCGGCATGCTGGTGCTTGAGCGGTTGTCGGACGCGGTTCGTAACGGGCACCGGGTGCTGGCGGTGGTGCGGGGTTCGGCGGTGAATCAGGATGGTGCGTCGAATGGGCTGACCGCGCCGAACGGTCCGTCGCAGCAGCGGGTGATCCGGCGTGCGTTGGCGAACGCGGGGCTTGCGGCCGGTGAGGTCGATGTGGTGGAGGCGCATGGCACCGGGACGGTGCTGGGTGATCCGATCGAGGCGCAGGCGGTCATCGCGACCTATGGTCAGGGTCGTGACGCGGGGCGGCCGTTGTGGCTGGGTTCGTTGAAGTCGAACATCGGTCATACGCAGGCGGCTGCGGGTGTGGCGGGTGTGATCAAGATGGTGCAGGCGATGCGTCACGGGGTTCTGCCGCGCACGCTGCACGTCGATGAGCCGACTCCTCAGGTGGACTGGTCGGCGGGTGCGGTGGAGCTGCTCACCGAGGCCCGGCAGTGGCCTGAAAGCGGTCGCCCTCGTCGTGCGGCCGTCTCTGGTTTCGGTGTCAGTGGTACGAACGCGCACGTCATTTTGGAGCAGGCGCCGGAGCAGGTGCCGGCCGAGGGTGAGCAGGGAGCCCTGGAGGGCCCGGTTGTTCCCCTCCTCGTCTCGGGGCGTGGTCAGGCTGCTCTGGCGGGTCAGGCCGCCCGGCTGGCGGGGTTCCTGTCGGAACGCGCCGAGGACGAACTCTCCTCTGTGGCACGGTCTTTGGTGGGCACTCGCAGCGCCCTGGCGGACCGTGCCGTGGTCGTCGCTGCCGATCGCGAAGAGGCGGTGACTGCCCTGGAGGCTCTGGCTCGGGGGGAGTCGACAGCCGGGCTGATCACCGCTGGCGGTCCTGCCGTGAAGGACGGCCGGTTGGGGGTGTTGTTCTCGGGTCAGGGTTCCCAGCGGGTGGGGATGGGCCGGGAGTTGTATGGGCGTTTCGGGGTGTTCCGTGAG
>NZ_JBWKCA010000055.1:0-4195 GCF_056436715.1 Streptomyces sp. NPDC043176 | reverse complement strand
CGTGACGAGGGCGGTCCCGTCCGTTTCCTGGAGGCGTTGGCGCGGTTGCACGTCCAGGGCGTCGGGGTCGATTGGGCGGCGTTGGTGGGCCGGGATGCGGGCTGGCCGGTTGAGCTGCCGACGTATGCCTTCCAGCGGCAGCGTTTCTGGCTGGAATCCCGCCAGGGCACGGAAGACCCGACGGCCGGTGGCGACGAGGTCGACGCGCGGTTCTGGGACGCGGTCGAACGCGAAGACCTCGGTTCCCTGGCGAAGATCTTGGAGTTCGGCCCCGACGGCGACGACGAGTTCCTGAAGGCCATGGGCTCCGCCCTCGGCACCCTCGCCACGTGGCGGCGCGGACGGACCGAGAAGCACTTGCTCAACCGGCTCCGCTACCGGGTGGCCTGGACGCCGCTCCCACCGGCCCCTGCCGGCGCACCGACCGGATCGTGGCTGGTGGTCGTGCCGCCCAACACGGCCGATGACGATCGCATCGCCGGCATGGTACGGACGCTGGACGGCCTGGGCATGCGCACGCGGATCGTGGAGTTCGCCGAGACCGACAGCACCGGCTACGTCGACCTCATGCGTCGGACGCTGGCCGAGGAGGAATTGACCGGAGTCCTGTCCCTGCTCGCCCTGGACCCGCGCGAGCGCCCGGGATCCCCGGTGCTTACGGAGGGCACCGCCGTCACGCCGGCCCTGATACGGGCCCACGGCGAGGTCGCCGCCGGACCGCGGCTCTGGTGCGTGACCAGCGGCGCCGTGAGCATCGGCCCCACGGATCGTCTGCGGGCACCGGAACAGGCGGTCGTCTGGGGCCTCGGCCACGCGGCGGCGCTGGAACACCCGGACCGCTGGGGCGGTCTCGTGGATCTGCCCGAGGCGATCGACGCGCGCACGGGACTGGCCCTCCTCGGTGTGCTGAACGGGACGAGCGGTGAGGATCAGGTCGCGGTGCGATCGGCAGGCGTGTTCGGCCGCCGCCTCTCGGAGAGTCCGCTGCGGACCGAACCGACACGGCGCAACTGGCGGCCCCGCGGCACCGTGCTGGTGACCGGCGGTACCGAGGGCCTCGGCCGACACGCCGCTCGGTGGCTGGCGGAAGCCGGTGCGGAGCACCTCCTGCTCACCGTCGAGGGGGATCCGCAGGCACCGCACGTCCGCGACTGCGTGGCCGAACTGACCGGGCTGGGCGTCGGAGTGACGGTCTCAGGTGCTGACATATCCAGCCGCGCCGGTGTCGCCGAGCTGTTCGCGGAATCGGCCGCGCGCCCGGCCCTCACCGCCGTGGTGCACGCGGCCGACCTGGCCAGGATCATGCCGGTCGGGGAGATCGACGCGGACACGCTGAGCGAGGTGCTGTCGGTCAAGGCCGATTCGGCCCTGTACCTGGACGAGATGCTGGGCGACCGGCCTCTCGACAGTTTCGTGGTCTTCTCCTCGGCGGCGGGCGTGTGGGGCGGCGGCGGTCAGGGCGTCGCCGGTGCCGTCAACGCCTACCTGGACGCACTGGTGGAGCACCGTCGGGCACGCGGCCTGTCGTCGACCTCGCTGGCCTGGGGTGTGATCGAAGGGATCGGCGTGGCCGCCGATCCCGAGGTGCAACAGCTGCTTCGTCGCCGAGGCGTGACGCCCATGGCGCCGGAGGTGGCTGTGGGGGCGCTCTCCGCCGCGATCCAGTCCGACGACGGTGTGGTCGCCGTAGCGGACATCGACTGGTCGACGTTCGTGCCGGCCTTCACCTCCTCGCGTCCCAGCCCGCTGCTCGGAGATCTGCCCGAGGTACGGCGAGTCACCGAGGCTGCCGACTCCGGCCCGGACCAGGCGGAGGCCGATTCGCGGCTCGCGGAGCTGCTGGCGGGGGCGGGTGAAGCCGAGCAGACCCGGATTCTGCTGAAGCTTGTCCGCGAACAAGCGGCTGCGGCGCTGGGTCACACGGACCTGGAACAGGTCAAGCCGAGGCAGGCCTTCCAGGAGATGGGTTTCGACTCGCTGGCCGCGGTCACTCTGCGCAATGCACTGGCAGCGGCCATCGGTGCCGGCCTCCCGGCCACGGCGATCTTCGACTATCCGACACCGGCGGCGCTCGTGGAGTACCTCCGCGAAGAGCTGGCCGCCGATCCGGCGGGCGAGGTCGAGGTCGACGAGGCGGAGTTCCGCCGGGTGCTGGCCGCCGTTCCGCTCAGCCGCTTCCAGGAGGCGGGCGTACTCGACGCGCTGTGGTCGATGGCGCGATCGGAGCCGACAGCCTCGGAATCCGGCCAGGTGCCGGACGGCAGCGAGGAAATCGAGCTGATCGATGCGATGGACGTCGACGATCTCGTGCAGCGGGCCCTGGGCCGCACCCAGCCGTGATCAATAGGTGAAGGACGAGGAAATCATGGCTGCTCAGAGCGAACAGATAGTCAACGCCCTACGTGCTTCCCTGAAGGAGAACGCCCGCCTTCAGCAGCAGTACGACCGGGTCGTGGCCGCCAACTCGGAACCGATCGCGATCGTGGGGATGGCGTGTCGGCTTCCCGGCGGAATCTCCAGCCCGGAGGAGCTCTGGGATCTGGTGGTCGCCGGCGGTGACGGCATCTCGGGCTTCCCGGGCAATCGTGGTTGGGACCTGGAGAACCTGTATCACCCGGACCCGGACCACCTGGGCACCAGCTACTCCCGCGACGGTGGCTTCCTGCACGACGCGGACGAGTTCGATGCGGGGTTCTTCGGGATCTCGCCGCGTGAGGCGCTGGCGATGGATCCGCAGCAGCGGCTGATCCTGGAGACCTCGTGGGAGGCGCTGGAGCGGGCCGGCATCGACCCGGCCACCCTGCGCGGCAAGCCCGTCGGCGTGTTCGCCGGCATCGCCTTCCATGACTACGGCACCGATCCGCAGGATGCCCCGGATGGACTCGAGGGCTTTCTCCTCACCGGTGGTGCGGGGAGCGTGCTGTCGGGCCGGGTGTCGTACGTGCTCGGGCTTGAGGGCCCGGCGGTGACCCTGGACACCGCCTGCTCCTCCTCCCTGGTGGCCCTGCATCTGGCGGCGCAGTCGCTGCGGTCGGGGGAGTCCTCGTTGGCGCTGGCCGGCGGTGTCACGGTGATGGCCGAACCGGACGCGTTCGTCAGGTTCTCGCGGCAGCGTGGTCTTGCAGTCGATGGCCGGTGCAAGTCGTTCGCGGCCTCCGCCGACGGCACCGGCTTCGCGGAGGGTGCGGGTGTGCTGGTGCTTGAGCGGTTGTCGGACGCGGTTCGCAACGGGCACCGGGTGCTGGCGGTGGTGCGGGGTTCGGCGGTGAATCAGGATGGTGCGTCGAATGGGCTGACCGCGCCGAACGGTCCCTCGCAGCAGCGGGTGATCCGGCGTGCGTTGGCGAACGCGGGCCTGTCCGCCACCGAGGTCGATGTGGTGGAGGCGCACGGCACGGGGACGGTGCTGGGTGATCCGATCGAGGCGCAGGCGGTCATCGCGACCTATGGTCAGGGTCGTGACGCGGATCGGCCGTTGTGGCTGGGTTCGTTGAAGTCGAACATCGGTCATACGCAGGCGGCTGCGGGTGTGGCGGGTGTGATCAAGATGGTGCAGGCGATGCGTCACGGTGTTCTGCCGCGCACGCTGCACGTCGATGAGCCGACTCCTCAGGTGGACTGGTCGGCGGGTGCGGTGGAACTGCTCACCGAGGCCCGGCAGTGGCCCGAGACGGGACATCCCCGTCGTGCGGCCGTCTCCGGTTTCGGTGTCAGTGGTACGAACGCGCACGTCATTTTGGAGCAGGCGCCGGAGCAGGTGCCGGCCGAGGGTGAGCAGGGAGCCCTGGAGGGGCCGGCCTTGGCGGGCTCGGCCTTGGAGGGCCGCCCGGCCTTGGAGGGCTCGGTTGTTCCCCTTCTCCTCTCGGGGCGTGGTCAGGCTGCTTTGGGGGGTCAGGCCGCTCGGCTGGCGGGGTTCCTGTCGGAGCGCGCCGAGGACGAACTCTCGTCTGTGGCGCGGTCTTTGGTGATGACTCGTGGTGCCCTGGCGGATCGTGCCGTGGTGGTGGCGGCGGATCGTGAGGGGGCGGTGGCTGGTCTGGAGGCTTTGGCTCGGGGGGAGTCGGTGCCTGGTGTGATCACTGCGGGTCGTTCGGTGGTGGAGGACGGCCGGTTGGGGGTGTTGTTCTCGGGTCAGGGTTCCCAGCGGGTGGGGATGGGCCGGGAGTTGTATGGGCGTTTCGGGGTGTTCCGTGAG
>NZ_JBWKCA010000054.1:0-4484 GCF_056436715.1 Streptomyces sp. NPDC043176 | reverse complement strand
GAGTTGCCTACGCGTCACGACCACAGTCCTACCGGGTTCCACCCCACGAAGAGCACAGAACCCGGCAACTGATCACGACATCACACAGGCCCTAGGGCCTGTATGACTGGGTGACAACTTCTCAATCATGAAGAAGGTCATCGAGCGGCTTTACCGCCTGCTCCTCGATCCTCAACGAACGCGGCCGGTAGGCCTACTGCGGTCGCGTGGGCGGCTGCCTGATCACCGGCAACGAGGACGGCGCCAAGCATTGATCCTTTTCATCTTCGCCACACCAGGGTGACGTCGTGGCCCTCGCTTGAGTCCTGGAAGCTCCGAGGCTGGGCCCGTCGGCGCAGTGGGTTGTCTGTGAAAAGTCGCGGGCGGTCACTTCGCTGAGGGGCCGGTCCTGCGCGGGGCGGAAGATGATCGCGGGGAGGAATGGAACGCATGCTCGACGTACCATCCCTGCAAGGTCCTCCGGCCGGTACTTCCCGACCTCCGCAGTGGCGTAGTCGGACGGAGATATCCCTGTAGAGAGGACAGAGGGCAGAGGACGATGAGTGTGGCTGAGAGTTGGTCACGTGTGATGAGTCTTCTTCGGGAGCACGCGCCGGCCGATCACGCGGATCTGCCAGGGCCCGCTACGGAGCGGGTACTCGCGGCAGCCGAGGAACGGATGGGGATCTCCCTTCACGGGGACCTGCGCACGTGGCTGTTGCAGAACAATCTGGATCTGCCGGAGGAAGACGTCGACGACGACGTGATGTGCTGCGGCTTCGACGGGTTCCCGGACGAGGGAAGCTTCTATCTGGGCATCCGGGCGATGGAGAGGCTCTACGCGAACCGCTCCACGTCCTGCGGATTCGACCCTCCGGACCAGCCGGACTACCCGTTCTGGCGTAACGAGTGGATCCCGTTCCTGTCGGACCAGGACGGCTGGATGGGAAAGTTCATCGACGTGCGGGACGGCCGCGTCGGCAGCTGGTTCGTGGGTGGCCCCACGGTCAGGGGCGAGTACGAATCGCTGGCCCAGTATTTCGACTCCGTAGCGGAGACGCTGACGAGGATCGCCGAGGGCCGCTCCCCGGTCTGTCGGTTCACCGAAGGTCGACTTGTCTGGTCGTGAGACGGTTCCCCACGGGATGACGGCCATTGCCAATCCGTCCTCGCCCTGGAACGGCAATGAGATTCATCAGCGTTGACGTTCCAGGGTGAGGACGGCTGCGGCGATGACGGCCATGCGGTGGGGGCTGCAGCGGGCCCGGCGGAAGATCTGCCCGGACTTGAGTCTTGCGATGCTTCGTTCGACCGGTGCTCGTGCCGCTGACAGGGCTCGGTTGATTGTCTGCTGGGTTGTGGTGAGGTCCTGGCTGGGGAGCCGTCTGATGGGCGTGGTCACCCAGAGGCCGGCCCCGATGGAGGCGCGGTCGGCGAGCGTCCCGTCGAGCAGGACGTGATCGGGATCCGTCTCGCGCAGGACCTGCAGCAGACCGGATGCCCGGCGGGACAGGTGATCGACGACGGCCGTGACGTAGGCGTGGGCGGTCCCGACGGATATGCCGAACCCGGCGGCGATCTGCGCGAGCGTGTCGTGCCGGCGCAGGTAGACCAGGCCGACGAGGGCGCGCTGGTGGGGCGGGAGCTTGCAGCGTCGGCCACCCTCACGGGTGACGATGAGTATCGATACCCACTCGACCAGGGCGTGAGGCAGGTCGAGTGCGACAGGACGGGGAACCAACGAGGCTCCTGTGCCGACGAGTTGAGACGTCGAGCACCTTCCTCAACGGCACGGGAGCCTCGTGAGTTGCGGGACGCTGGCCCGTCACCCGATCAGTGGCCGCTCTGAAAGAGCTCAGCGAGAGTCGCCATCTGTTCGGGGGCGGGGGGACGAGCGGCGAGGCCCCCACCTGTCTTGGTAGGGGTCTCGTCCAGTAGCGGTGTGGGCGGAGTTGCCGCCCTTCGCGGGCTCAACGGCTCTTGTACATCGAGACCGTGAAACTGACCTTCTTACCGTTGTGGTAGTCGGTGCTGTCCCACACCGAGATGTGAGACCTGTCCTGCATCCGCAGGTGCAGCACCTCATTGGCGTTGTTCCAGTTGTATCCGACGAACTGGAAGTTCGGCTCGGGGCTGTCTCCCATTCTCCTGTTTCCCCAGCTGCAGATATGCGACGAGTCGTTCTCGCAGACGGACCAGGCCCTGGCGTACAGGTGGCAGTCCTCTCCCTGCCACACGTCGATACGCTTCAGCCTCGCGTCGGACGAGCGCCACGTTCCGTTGAACCGGTTGGCGGAGCACGAGGCGGCTGCTTCTTTCGTCGAGGTGACGGCGAGCACCACCGAGAGGGAGAACGTCAGGGCGGCCGTCAGGAGCACGGCCATGATCTGGCGTAGTGGAATGCGGGCAGAAGAGACCTGTGTCATCGTGAACCTCCGATAGCGGGTCGCAGCGCGGGGCATCCCGTCGTCACACGACGCGTTGTCCCCCCTGCTTCGGCTGAACGCCACTCATTCGGGCCCGGATCATTTCGCCCTTACCCCCTGTTCATTCCAGAGCAGCACTCCGCAATCCTGATCGCAAGTCGGCAGGATTTCACATTTCGCGCACGATTCAATGATGAATGCAATCCAAAGTGGATCGGTCAATGAATGCGAATGCGTGGGTGAGATTTCATGCCGTGTCGAGCGAGTCAGCGCCGGGCCGGGGCCGTGGCCGACCGGCCCCAGAGGCGTACAAGGCGCTCTGCGAGCAGGGTGAAGGCGTGTCCGACGTCCAGATCTTCGAGGCGCCGCTCCGGCCCGGACACCGCGCGGAGCGCCGTACGCGGCCAAGCGGCGGACGCGCCCCAGCCGTTGCAGACAGGTAACCGTGGAGGGATTCTGAAAGTACCCGTTCGGGGCTTGTCGCAATGGCGTAGAACCAGCTCCACCTGGCCCGCATGCTCAAGGACGCCGGTGGCATCCCCGCCCACGGAAACCAGCGCTCCGAGTGGGATGCCGGCTGCCGGTTCGACTTCGAGAACCCCGAGTAGCGTTGAGCCCCGGCCGGAACGGTCGGAGGTCCGGTGGAAGTCAGCTCCGGATCAAGCAGGTCCGTCGCGCGGCAGTGCCCGCGACGACAGCGGCCTCAGCCTGACGTCCTGCCTCGGGGCCGCACCGAACAGCTTCCGTCCCGTGCACCATCAGGGAGTGCACGGTGCTGAAGATCCGCGCACCCGCCCCTACCCCGGTGGCCGGCACGGAGGACAGGCGAAGGTCGATCCCGGCATCCGCGAACACCTGCTGCTCGACATACCTCGGCCCCGCCGGTGCCGCTCAGGTATTCGCGAAGCTCGTGAAGGTGGTGCGGGAGCGGGGCGGGAACGGGCCTGGTGGTGGCCGGCCGTGGTGTCTGCCGCTGCCGGACCGGGGGCTGCTGGTGGCCGTGTACCACCGCACGAACCTCACCATGCGACAGCTCGCGCCGCTGTTCGGCGTCTCGCCCGCCACGGTCTGCCGGGTCATCCAGCGCTCGGGCCGCTGCCGGCGCTCGAGGCGGCTTTGCGACCGGTGACGGACACCGAACGGTTGTGGATCGTGGACGGCACCCTGATCCCGGTCCGCGACCGGAAGACCGGTGCCTCGTCCCGCAACTACCGGTTCTCGGTAAACGTGCAGGTCACCATCGGCGCAGACACCCGCCCCGCCTGGTCATCGCGGCGGCCCGGCCGGCCCCTGGCCACAAGGCCGACGCGCACGTCTGGCGCGAGTCGGGCCTGCCCGCCCTAACGGCGGGCACGACGGTGCTCGCGGACGGCGCCTACCTCGGCGCCGGCCTGATCGTCCCGCAGCAGGAAGAAAGGCCGACCCTCTGCGACACCCTTCAGTGCCAGTACTGGTTTTCTCCCCCGTGGCAGTCCCACTGGGTGGCAGGGGCGCCGTTGTCCTTGCGCCAGTCGCCGATCTCCAGGCACTTGCCGCTGTTCACGTTGACCAGGGTCATCCAGTTCTCTCCCGGGTAGCGCACCATCCACTGCTGGTTCACCCCGCCATGGCACTCCCACTGACCGATGGCGGCACCGTTGGCTCTGGACCAGCCCTTGACCTCGAGGCACTTTCCGCTGTGCCGGTTGTAGATGAGGTATCCGCTCCCGTACGGGGTCCCGGCCCATTCCTGGTTGGCACCCGTGTGGCAGTCCCACTGGTTGACGCCCGCGCCGTTCTCGGTGGACCAGCCCCCCACTTCCAGACACTTGCCGCTGTCGAGGCTGAATATCGGGGCCCACCGGGACAGGTCGACGGCGGAGGCGGGGGACGCGGGCAGGGCGAGGGAGATGAGCAGGGCTCCACCGGCAGCGCTGAGGACGCGGCGGAGGTTCTTGGTTGTCGTGAATCGCACGATGTTCTCCTGAAGGCCGGCCGGTACGGACTAGGTGTATTGATCACGAGCGTTGTTGACACTGGTCTGGTCTTGAACATGGCGAAGACCTCCGGTGTGGTGGGAGCTGTCTAGGAACTCACCAA
>NZ_JBWKCA010000053.1:0-6994 GCF_056436715.1 Streptomyces sp. NPDC043176 | reverse complement strand
ACCACCACCGCTGCCACACCGCCCTCGACGGACACCCGCCCATCACCCGCGTCAACAACGCTGCGGGTCAATACACCTAGGGCCTGTCTGACCATCCCCGGCCCGTGCGCAGCAGGATCTTCGCCACCGCCAGGGCGCCCCCGTACACCCGACCGGACGGGGTCACCCAGAGCGCCTCGCGTGCGGCGCGCTCCGGGGTCACGCCCAGCGCGGCCAGAGCCGTGCACTGCCGGGGAACGATCTCGCAGTCGGGGCGCAGGCGGCGTTCGACGAACGAGACGGATGCCCTACAGAAGCCGCAGTCACCGTCGAAGACGAGCACCGATCGAGTGCGCACGACTCCCTCATGCCGAAACGGCGCCCAGCCCTCCTTCCACGAGGCCGTGTGCGGGACCGGGGGATGTCCGGCGGCTGAGGGGGCACACGTGCACACGTGCACACGGTGCTCGCAACCACGCGGCTGGGCATGCCATCGGCAGCGCACACGTGGGCGGGCGGACGACAGCAGGTAACAACAGGACGCAGGGAGCGCAGTGATGAAAGTCCGCTCGTGGCCGATCCGACCGGACCTCCGGCTCACCGCCCACGTGGTGGCCGGACGCTACCGGCTCGACGACCTGCTGGGGCGCGGCGGCGCCGCCGACGTGTACGAGGGCATGGACCTGCGCCTGCGGCGACCGGTTGCCGTGAAGGTCTTCCGCCCGGACGGTGCCGCCGACACGGAGGAGCGGTTCGACGGCGAGGGCCGGCTGTTGGCCCAGCTGCAGCACCCCGGCCTGATCACCGTGTACGACTGCGGCCGGGACGACACGACGCCCTACCTGGTGATGGAACTGGTCAGGGGCACGACGCTGCGCCGGCGGATCGCGGCGGCTGCGCTGGCGCCCGCCGAGGCGTGCCGCATCGGAGCCGCGCTGGCCTCGGCGCTGGCCCATGTGCACGAGGCCGGAGTCGTCCACCGCGACGTCAAGCCCGCCAACATCCTGCTGGACGAGGCGGGCGCCCCCCGCCTGACGGACTTCGGCATCTCCCGGATGCTCGGCACCACGGCCCAGACCGTGACGGGCGCCCTGGTGGGCACCGCCGCGTACATGGCCCCGGAACAGGTGCTGGGTCGGGGTGCCGGACCGGCAGCGGACATCTACAGCCTGGGACTGGTGCTCATCGAGTCGATCAAGGGCGAACTGGAGTACAACGGGGCGCCGCTGGAGGCTGCGATCGCCCGCCTGAACCGTCCCCCGGTCATTCCGCCGGACATACCGGCGTCCGTCGTCGAACTACTGGAAGCCATGACCGACGCGGACGAGAGCCGCCGACCGGACGCCCGGGCCTGTGGGCGCGCCCTGGCCGCCTTGGCCTCGGAGGATCTCGTGAGAGCGGCTGACGTGCCTGCGGGATCCTCCGTGCCCGCGGCTCCGCCCATGAGGGGCGAGGACGGCGCCGGCGAGCGAAATCCGGACACGCTGAGGTCGAACGGGGCGGGCGCGGCAGTGAGGGCCGTCGGCGTCGAGGCCGCCGTCCCCGCACAGGGCGAGCCGGTGCCCACACGATCCTCTTCCGACCGGCCCGCCTCACGCCGGGCCGGTCGGCTCCTGGTGACCGCCAGTGCGGCACTGACCGTCTTCGGCGTCGGACTGGCCGGTTCGGTGGGCGGGCCACCCGCCGAGGCGGAGAACACCGCGCCCGTTCCGTCGCGCCCCGCCACGACCGAGCCCGCCTCCCCGACCGCCTCGTCCGCTCCGCCGGCCGGAGCCGCCGCCGTCTCCGCGTCCGCGCCGCGCTCCCCCTCGTACACCGGGGACCGGCGGGCCGCCGGCTCCGAGGGCGCTGCGGTCGACAGCTGGACGCCGTCGGCTCCTGGCGTCTCGGAGCGGCAGCGCGGCCGCGCCACCGGTCCGGGAGCAGCCGGGCCGGCCCCCCGGAAGGGCGAGGAGCGGCAGGGGGAGCCGAAGCCGGCCAAGGGCAGGCACGCGCGGTGACACCGCCGCGGCGCCCGGCGTTTACGCCGCCTGACGGAACACCAGAACAGGCCCGTGATCTCCCGGTCGCTGATGATCGCTGTGCGCGTCCCGTCCCCACCACCCAGCCATGATCGACGATCCAGACAGGCGCCCTGGCCGCAGGGCGTCGGTCCACAAGGTTCGGCCCTGTTCGTCGGCGATGACGGTGGTTTTCACCGTGTTCTGCTTCTTCTTGCCCGACACGAACGCCCGCCGGCCGCCCGGCCCGACGGACCTGGACCTCGGTGGCATCCAGCCGCAGTCGGACATCCTCGGCCTGGGCGTAGGCGAAGACGTCCTCCAGCGTTCGCAGCCGCACGCTGGGCCGGTCCGGGACTGCGAACCCCGCCCGCCAGCAGCCGGCGCATCTCACCGACCCCCCGGGCGCGGTGGAACGGTCCACCCTGTACAGCACCGCCAGAACCACGTGCGGCAGGTCGTGACGCAAAGGAATGAGCGTGGCGACAAACCGGTCTACGAATACCGGCCGATGGCGGGCGCCAACCCCCGGCGCCTGCTTTCTGCCACCGGCTCGAGCCTGGTGCCGGCGGTCTTCGCCCCGGCCATCCACGGCCTGGCCGACTCTGCCATCCACGACGACAGATGCGCACCCGAGGTGCCCGTGAACAATGGATGCGCCGGAACCGAACGGTTCACCATGCCTTTCACCAGCAGAGCAGGCCCACCTGCTATCACGCACCAACTCGTCACTCGTGCCGGGGCGGTGAAGCAGGCCGGCCTGTGGATCCTTCGCTCCTGGGACGGGTCGCCGTGATGAGGCCGAGTAGCAGGATGAGGGCTGTGATGAGGACGGCCTCTACTCCGGTCTGGGCGTGCAGGAGACCGCCTGTGAGTGCCCCTGCGGCCAGCACGGCTACGGACACTGCGCGGCGCAGGCTGGCGGGGCCCGGGCGGTCCACTGCGAGCCCGGTCAGTGTCCGGGTCATCACGGTGGTGGTCAGGTCCGGCACCCCCAGGCGGTGCACGACGGCGTTCTGCAGCCCCATCCCGCAGGCCAGCGGCACCAGGACCGCGTACCGGCCCCAGCCGGCCGCCTGGGCGGTGAGCGCGAGGGCGAGCAGCAGGACCTGGAAGGCGATCAGCGGGGCGAACAGCCCCTCTGGCTCGGACTCCCGGCGCCACACGCCGCCCGCGAGGGCCCCGGCCAAAAACCCCGCCAGCGCCACCGCCGAGGCCAAGGCCGACAACTGCGCCACGCCCGACAGGGCGAACCCGAGGAAGACCACATTGCCGGTCATGTTGGCCACGAACACCCGTCCCAGCCCGAGGAAGCTCGCCGCGTCCACCAGCCCGCTGACGAACGTCAGCACCAGCAGCAGCGGAGCAAACCGCGCGTAGCGGTGCCCACCGGGTAACAGCCACCGCGCGACTCTCCCGCCACCGCTCACCGCCGGCTCTCCCCGCCGGCACGTCCCCGGCCCCCGCAGGCGGACCCGCGCAGAGGTCCGCCGGCTTCGTTGATGACTTGCGTCCCTGTCATCTCTTCACTGGAGCAGACGGTGGCGAGGCAGCCCGGTGTCACACGCCGGGCGAAAGCCCGCTCGACCGCCATGCCACAAAGAAGCTCCCTCCGGAGCGCTCGCCCCTTCGGGGGAGAGTTCGGGATCGGCTGGGAGCGCGGGCCTTTCAGCCGCGAGGTCACGGAAAGGCTGGGGGGAGGCCAGGAAGCGAATCAAAACGACCTCGGAAACCGTGCGACGGAGGGGCGAAGAAAGCAACCGGCCAGTGACCCGCAGCCGCCGGAGTACGCCCTCGAACCAGCAGATGCAAGAGCCCCATGACTCCCGACAGGATCACTTCTCCACCCAGCGCCCGCGACTCTTTGCACCCACGCCGGAGAGCGTAGAGAGCAACGAGAGCTTTGGGTGTTTTGCCGGTCTCGGTGAAAGTGGTTCAGCTGAGTCTGCGCATACGGTAGAACTGCAGGTCACAGAGTCTGCTCCCCGTACCCGGGGGAGGGTCCCGATCGACTGACGCAGCCCATCGGCCGACAGCTCTGCTCCCCCTAGATGAATGAGTCCGATGTTCGTGCTGGTCGCGACCATGGCGAAGGGCGCCCGTTGGTCAGTGTGTGAAGACAAACCTGGACGCCCTTCTGGCGGCACTGTACGTGTTCATCGACGACCATGTGGCGCCTTGTCGCCGGATCGGGCGACCCCCGAAACTCACGGACGCCGAACTGCTGTGCCTGGCCGTCGCCCAGGTCCTGCTCGGCTTCCCCTCGGCCCGCCACTGGATCCGCTTCGCGCACGCCCGGCTGGGGCACCTGTTCCGCTACCTGCCCCAGCAGTCCGCCTACAACAAGCGTCTCAACGCCGCCGGTCCGCTGATCAGCCAGGTGATCGAGGCGTTGGCCCGGCAGGTGCCGACCTGGAACGACGACCTGCGGCTGATCGACTCCACCCCGCTGCCCTGCGCGGCGTCCCGCGAGACGGTCAAACGCTCCGAACTGGCCGGACACTGCGGATACGGCTACTGCCGCAGCCACTCCCGCTTCTTCTGGGGGTTCCGGCTCTATCTGGTCACCACCGCCGAGGGCATGCCCGTCACCTGGTGTCTGGCCAACCCCAAGATCGGCGAGCGGGAGGTGATGACCGCCCTGCTCGAACGCGACCACCACCTCGTCCGCGCCGGGCAGGTGATCCTCGCCGACAAGGGCTTCGCCGGGAAGGAGTTCGAGACCTTCGTCAGCGAGCGCCTCGGCGCCCATCTCGTGCGGCTGGACCGCAAGGACGAACCGGCCCGACACGGGAAGATCGCCCGGGTCCGGCAGTGGATCGAGGCCGTCATCGACACCCTCAAAGGCCAGCTCAGCCTCGAACACCACGGCGGCAGGACCCCGGCCGGCGTCATCGCCCGTACCGGACAACGACTCCTCGCCCTCGCCGCCGGCATCTGGCACAACTGGACCACCGACGCCGCAGTCAAACGCTCACTGATCGCCTACGACCACTGAATACATCGGACTCATTCATCTAGGCGGGTGTGGCTGGTGGTCTGTGTCCACGGGCTTTTTCCGGCTGGAAGGTGAAGTTGCCCGTGTCGGTGGGTACGCGGTCGCCGGCGCGGTCTTGGTGAGCACGGTGCCTACCGGGCCGAAGTCTTCCCTCTCGTTTCGGATGGTGTGATCGCTAGGGCCGCTGGATTTCTGCGCCGTTGTGGCTGTGAGGGATCCGGTTCGGCCGGGTGGGCTGGGCTTGGGGGTGGGTCAGCCGTTGAGGGATTGCATCAGTTCGGGGGCGTAGCGGTCGCCGGAGGCCACGCCGTGGGGGGTGACGGTGTCGATGGCCGCCAGGTCCGCGTCGCTGATGGTGACGGTGGCGGCGGCGATGTTCTCCTCCAGGTAGCGGCGGCGTTTGGTGCCGGGGATGGGTACCGCGCCCTGGTGCAGGGTCCAGGCCAGGGCCAGTTGCGAGGGGGTGATGCCCTTCTCGGTGGCGAGGCGGCGTACCTGGTGGACGACGGCCAGGTTGCGGTGGAAGTTTTCGCCCTGGAAGCGGGGGTCGGTACGGCGGAAGTCGTCGGCGGCGAAGTCGTGCGGGCTGGTGATGGCGCCGGAGAGGAATCCCCGGCCGAGCGGGGAGTAGGCGACGAGCCCGATGCCCAGTTCGCGCAGGGTGTCCAGGACGCCGTTGTGTTCGATGCCGCGTTCGAAGAGGCTGTACTCGGTCTGTACGGCGGTCAGGGGGTGGACGGCGTGGGCGCGGGCGATGGTGGAGGGCGCGGCCTCGCACAGGCCAATGTGGCGGACCTTGCCGGCGGCGACGAGCTCGGCCAGGGCGCCCACGCTCTCCTCGACGGGCACGTTCGGGTCGATGCGGTGCAGGTAGTAGAGGTCGATGTGGTCGGTGCCCAGGTGACGAAGGGAGCGGTCGGCGGCGCGGCGGATGTACTGGGGGGTTGCATTGTGACCGCGCAAGGCGCCGTCGTCGGTGAACTCGATGCCGGTCTTCGTGGCGATCACGGCGGCCTCGCGGCGGCCGGCCAGCGCCTTGCCGAGGAGCTGCTCGTTGCGGAAGGGGCCGTAGCCCTCGGCGGTGTCGAGAAGGGTGACGCCGAGCTGCAGGGCGCGGTCGATGGTCGCCAGGGACTCGGTCTCGTCGGTGGCTCCGTAGTGGGCGCTCATGCCCATCAGTCCGAGTCCTTCGGCGCCGACTTTCAGTCCCTGGGTGCCCAGTGCGCGGATCTCCATCGGTGTCTCCCTCATAAGTAACTAACTGGATAGATAGATCCTGCATCAGCCTCAGGCCTGATGTCAATAACCGGATAGTTACTTGCTAGGCTGCCGGGCATGGCACGGGATTCCAGCGCGACCAAGGCCCGACTGCTCGAGGCGGCCTTCACCGAGTTCGCCACGCATGGCATCGCAGGGGCACGCATCGACCGCATCGCCGAGGCGGCGCAGGCGAACAAGCGGCTCATCTACGTCTACTACGGCAACAAGGAGCAGCTCTTCGACGCTGTACTCCAGCAGGCCCTGGAGACGGGCTCGGAGTCCGTGCCCTTCGACGCCGACGACCTGCCCGCCTACGCGGGCACCGTCTTCGACCACCTCCTCCAGCGGCCTTCGCTGATGCGACTGGTGCTGTGGAAGCAGCTGGAGCGCCCGGGGAGCACGAAGGCCACGGCCGTGTCCTACCAGGACAAGATCGCGGCGGTGGGACGGGCACAGAAGGCGGGGCGGATTGACGCCGGGATGGACGCCACCGATGTACTGACGCTGGTGATGGCCCTGTCGCAGGCATGGTTCGGCGCGGTGGGCGGCCCGGCGGCGGACGAGACGGGCACCGCCTGGACACCCGAGCAGCTTGCCCGCCACCGGACGGCAGTAGTGGAAGCGGTACGCCGGATCACCGCACCACCGGGACCCCAGGCCGTCTAGGGCCTGTGTGATGTCGTGATCACGTGGTGGTCTTGAGCAGATCGTCGATCCAGATCATGGAGGCTCGGAGGTGGAGGCCGGCGAGGTAGCT
>NZ_JBWKCA010000052.1:0-7052 GCF_056436715.1 Streptomyces sp. NPDC043176 | reverse complement strand
TGCCAGGAGTGGTACACGCCGTCGGCACCGGCCGCGAAGGCCTCCAGGCGTCCGTCCGCCGACCGCCCGGAGACCACCCGCCCGGAGGCGTACGGATGCTTGGGGCCCTCGGACTTGTCGACGATGCCGTCGTACCGGAGGGCCTTGTAGTCGCCGTTCGGATGGCCGTCGATCGAGGCGCTGTTGATGTTCCCGAAGAAGTGCCCGGGCGGTTCCACCCCGCTGGAGCCGCCGCCGAAGCTGTAGTAGGAGAAGCCGCCCTGGTCGTTCACCCACTCGTGGAAGATGATCACGTGGTTGTAGTACGAGTTGAGGATGTCCCCGGCCCGCAGCTCGCCACGCGCGATCTCATGGGAGAAGTTCGGCAGGCCCTGCGTGTTCGGGTTCGCGTCGAGATGCCAGGCCATGGCGACGAATCCGGAGCAGTCGGTGCGGTACGCGAAGCCGTCGCCCGGGCCGGGAGCGGACCCTCCCTGGCTGTACGGCGGCTGTCGGTCCACCCAGTACTGGGCGCGCCAGATCACCTCGCTCCGGGTGATCTGGCCGCCGCGGTCGGAGGCGGCTGCGCCCGCCGCGGCCGGCGGCGCGGGCGCGACCAGCAGGAGTGCGCCGGCCAGCAGGGGCAGCAGGAGTCTGCCCCACCAAGATCGTGACTCTCTCACTCGGACCTCCCAGGTCGTCGGCGGCCGACAGTAGGAGGGAGCGATGAAATACGGATGGAATCGCCGAGACCGTCCTCGTCCCCGCACAGGATCATGCGGCGGGTGCGACGCAGCAGCATGCTCGGCGCGACCTCCAGTTCGTCGGCGAGACGGCGGCGGGTCCGGTCGAACACCGCCAGCGCCTCGGCCTGCCGCCCGTTCCGGTACAGCGCGCGCATCAGCATCGCCGCCACCGGCTCGTTCAGCGGATGCTCCGCGGACAGGGCGGACAGCCCGGCCTCGGCGTCCGAGCAACGCCCGAGCCGCAGCTGCCACTCCGCCTTCCGCTGCGCGACGGCGATCCTGCGCTCACCGAGCCGGACCCGCTCCAGCTCGGCGAGCGGCCCCGGCAGACCGCCGAGCGGCTCGCCGCGGAACAGCCCCAACACCCGCGAGCACAACCGGACCGCCTCGACCGGGTCGCCCGCCCGGTCCGCCGCCCCGAGCTCGGCGACCAGCTCCTCCATCCGCGCGAGGTCCACGTCGACCGTGCCGGGCACCAGGCGGTAGCCGTGCCGGGCGTGTTCGATGACGGTGTCCGGGCCGTCGTCGGCCCGCAGGGTCTTGCGCAGGCGGTAGACGTACACCGGCACCACGTTCGCGGCCGGCGGCTCCGTCCCCCAGACGCCGTCGAGGAGTTCCCGCCGGCTCAGCGTCCGTCCCGCGCCCAGCGCGAGCGCCGCGAGCACCGCCTGCTGACGCAGGTGCCCCAGACCCAGTGGACGCCCGTCGTGCCAGGCGCGCAGTGGCCCGAGCACGGAGATCCGCAGCCGCGGCGGGCGGATTCCGCCGGCAGGTGGCGCCGGAAGGTTCGGCGGCCGGGTGCGGGGGCCTCGACCGGGGGACACCAGGCCCGTGTCGAAGGCGTGGACGATCGCGGCGGCCCGGTCCCGAAGACCGAGCTTCACGAGGACCCGTGCGAGGTCGTCGGCCACGGTCTCCTCGGGGAGGGCGAGCGCGGCCGCGATCTCGTCGTCCCGCAGACCGCAGCCGACGGCGGAGAGGACCCTGCGCTCCCGGTGCCCGAGCGCGTCGGACGTCGGTCGCCCGGTGGCGGCGGTCGTCGGCAACGCTGCTCCCCGTGGCTCCGGACCGGACGGTCTCCTGGACGTCCTCGGCACCGTAGAACGGGAGGCGGGCGGCCCGGCACCCGGAACGATCCGGAGTGACACCGATGCGCCGACGCCCGCCCCCGTGCGGACACGGGGGCGGGCGTCGTCCCGGAGCCGTGGTCACGGCCCGGGGTGGGATCAGACGTTGCGGCGGTACTGGCCGCCGACCTCGAAGAACGCCTCGGTGATCTGCTGGAGGGTGCAGACCCGGGCGGCGTCCATGAGGACGGCGAAGGCGTTGTCGCCGCTGACCGCGGCCGCCTTGAGGGCGGTCAGGGCCGCGTGGGCCCGGTCGTGGTGGCGGGTCTGGAAGTCCTGGACCCGCTCCAGCTGGGACCGCTTCTCCTGCTCGGTGGCGCGGGCGAGTTCGACGGAGACGGGCTCGGCGGTGTCCGCGTGGGGGTTGCGGAAGGTGTTGACGCCGATGATGGGCAGGGTGCCGTCGTGCTTGCGCTGCTCGTAGAGCATCGACTCGTCCTGGATGCGGCCGCGCTGGTAACCGGTCTCCATGGCGCCGAGCACGCCGCCGCGCTCGCTGATGCGCTCGAACTCCTCGAGCACCGCCTCCTCGACCAGGTCGGTGAGCTCGTCGATGATGAACGACCCCTGGAGGGGGTTCTCGTTCATCGCCAGGCCCCACTCCCGGTTGATGATCAACTGGATGGCCAGGGCGCGGCGGACGGATTCCTCGGTGGGTGTGGTGACGGCCTCGTCGTACGCGTTGGTGTGCAGGCTGTTGCAGTTGTCGTAGATGGCGATGAGCGCCTGCAGGGTGGTGCGGATGTCGTTGAAGTCCATCTCCTGGGCGTGCAGGGAGCGGCCGGAGGTCTGCACGTGGTACTTCAGCTTCTGGGAGCGCTCGTTGGCGCCGTACTTCTCCTTCATCGCGACGGCCCAGATGCGGCGGGCGACGCGGCCGAGGACGGAGTACTCGGGGTCCATGCCGTTGGAGAAGAAGAACGACAGGTTCGGGGCGAAGTCGTCGACGTCCATGCCGCGGGCGAGGTAGGTCTCGACGTAGGTGAAGCCGTTGGCGAGCGTGAAGGCCAGCTGGCTGATCGGGTTCGCGCCGGCCTCGGCGATGTGGTAGCCGGAGATGGACACCGAGTAGAAGTTGCGGACCTTGTTGGCGATGAACCACTCCTGGATGTCGGCCATCATCCGCAGCGAGAACTCGGTGGAGAACAGGCAGGTGTTCTGGCCCTGGTCCTCCTTGAGGATGTCGGCCTGGACCGTGCCGCGCACGGTCGCGAGCGCGTGGGCGCGGAGCTCGGCCGCCTCGTCGGCGGAGGGCTCACGGCCCTCGGCGGCACGGAACCGGTCGAGCTGCTGGTCGATGGCCGTGTTGAGGAAGAACGCGAGGACCGTCGGCGCCGGGCCGTTGATCGTCATGGACACCGAGGTCGTCGGCGCGATCAGGTCGAAGCCGTCGTACAGCGCCTTCATGTCGTCCAGGTGCGCGACCGAGACGCCGGAGGTGCCGACCTTGCCGTAGATGTCGGGGCGCTCGCCGGGGTCGCGGCCGTACAGGGTGACCGAGTCGAAGGCGGTGGACAGCCGGGTCGCCGGCTGGCCCTCGGACAGCAGCTTGAACCGCCGGTTGGTGCGGAAGGGGTCGCCCTCGCCCGCGAACATGCGCGCGGGGTCCTCGCCGTCGCGCTTGAAGGGGAACACGCCGGCCGTGAAGGGGAAGTGGCCGGGGAGGTTCTCGCGGCGCCAGAAGCGCACCAGCTCGCCGTGGTCGGTGAACCGGGGCAGGGCGACCCGCGGGATCTTGTTGCCGGACAGGGACTCGCGGGTCAGCTTGGTCCGGATCTCCTTGTCGCGGATCGTCACGACCTGCTCGTCGCCGGAGTACGAGGCCACGACGGCCGGCCAGTTCGCGATCTGGTCCGCGACCTCGTGGGGGAGCCGCTTGCGGGCGTCCGCGAGCAGCGCGTCCACGCCGGTGTCGTCGTGGTCGGCCCGGACGAGCTCGCCCTTGACCGTGTCGAGGCGCTGCACCCGGCCGGCCGCCTCGGCGAGCCGCTCGGTCTCCGCGTGGTACGCGCGGACCGTCTCGCCGATCTCGGTGAGGTAGCGCACCCGGTCGGCGGGGACGACCTGCCGGATCCCGGAGGAGTGGCGTACGTCGACCGGGGCGAGCGTGCCCGCGTCGACGGTGAGCCCGCGCTCCGTGAGGGCGGTCTTGAGGTGCTGGTGCAGCGCGGTGACGCCGTCGTCGTTGAAGGTCGCGGCCGAGGTGCCGTAGACGGGCATGTCCTCCGGCCTCTTGTCGAACGCCTCGCGGTTGCGGACCAGCTGACGCGCGACGTCGCGCAGCGCGTCCTTGGCGCCGCGCCGTTCGAACTTGTTGATGGCCACGACGTCGGCGAAGTCGAGCATGTCGATCTTCTCGAGCTGGGAGGCCGCGCCGAACTCCGGCGTCATCACGTACAGCGAGGTGTCGACGAACGGCACGATCGCCGCGTCACCCTGGCCGATGCCCGGCGTCTCCACGATCACCAGGTCGAAGCCGGCGGCCTTGACGACGTCGATCACGTCGGCCAGGTGCTCGGGCAGTTCGTGGTTGCCGCGGGTGGCCAGGCTGCGGAAGAAGACGCGGTCGCCGTCGAGGGAGTTCATCCGGATGCGGTCGCCGAGCAGCGCGCCACCGCCGCGGCGGCGCGTCGGGTCGACCGCGATCACCGCGATGCGCAGCTTGTCCTGCTGGTCGACGCGCATCCTGCGGACGAGCTCGTCGGTCAGCGACGACTTGCCGGAGCCTCCGGTGCCGGTGATGCCGAGGACCGGCGTGACGCGCTCCGCCGCGGCGGCGCGCAGCCGGTCCAGGAAGGCGGGGGACAGCTTGCCGAGCTCGGCGCCCGTGACGGCGCGGGCGATCGCGAACCGGTCTCCCGCGAGGACCGCCGCCGGGTCGGCCGGACCGCCGTCCCAGAGGTCGAAGTCGCAGTCCTTGATCACCGAGTTGATCATCCCGGCGAGGCCCAGCCGCTGCCCGTCCTCGGGCGAGAAGATGGTGACGCCGCTGCCGCGCAGCCGGGTGATCTCCTCGGGCACGATCACCCCGCCTCCGCCGCCCACCACGCGGATGTGCCCCGCGCCGCGCTCGCGCAGCGACTGGACGAGGTACTCGAAGTACTCCACGTGCCCGCCCTGGTACGACGAGACCGCGACGCCGTGCACGTCCTCCTCGAGCGCCGCGTCCACGACCTCCTGCACGGACCGGTTGTGCCCCAGGTGGATCACCTCCGCCCCCTGGGACTGGAAGATCCGCCGCATGATGTTGATCGAGGCGTCGTGTCCGTCGAAGAGCGCCGAGGCGGTGACCAGGCGGACGGGGTGCACGGGCCGGTGCAGTGCGGTCATGTGGACCTTCCCAGGGGAGGCAAGCGGTACACGATAAATACTAGGACGTCCTAGTAGTTTGCAGTAGGCGAGCCCCGTGTGACCGGATGCACATCGCCGGGGACTTGTTCGATCTACGGCCTGCGGGCCAGCAGATGCCCTTCGAGGAAGCCCCGGTCGCTCGCGGGATCGTGGACGAGGCGGGCGAAGGGCGTGAGCCCGGCCCCCGCGAGCAGCTCGGCGAAGTCGTCCACCCGCCAGCAGTAGGCAGGGGTGACCTTGTGGTCGAACCGGACCGGGCCCGGTCCGTCGGTCGCGAAGAACGTGGCCAGGAGCAGGCCCCCCGGCGCGAGGACGCGCGCCTGCTCGGCGAGCAGCGCGGGCAGCTCCCCGGGCGGGGTGTGGATCATCGAGTAGTGGGCCAGTGCGCCGCCCAGCGCCCCGTCCCCGATCGGCAGGGCCTCCATCCGGGCCTCGTCGAACCGCAGGCCGGGATGGGCCCGCCGGGCGTGCTCGACCATGGCCGGCGAGAGGTCGAGACCGAAGGCGTCGAGACCCAGGTCGCGCAGCACGGCCGTCAGGTGCCCCGGCCCGCACCCCATGTCGGCCGTGCGCGTGTTTCCCGTCCCGCGCACCAGCTCGGCGAAGGTGCCGACCATGGCGCGTGCGAACGGCCGCGTCTCCATCCGGTCCGCGAACAGCGACGCGTACAACTCGACGACCCCGTCGTAGGCCGCCCTCGTCTCGTCCTGGTGGTCCGTCACGGGGAGGAAGCTAACACCCCGCGACCGCTCGGTGGCGCCCGGTGCGCCCGGCCCGGGACGCCCGGCGCGAGGGGGCGACGCGAGGGGGGCCGACGTGAGAGGGGTCCGACGCGAGGGGGTCCGTACGCGCTACTCGCTGGTACGGTCCCTCCGCTACCGGTGCTCCACGCACGGTCGCCGGAGCCGAGGGCGGGGCGGGAACCATGTCGGGACGAACGGGCGGGGCGCTCCCCGCAGGCCTGGCCGAGGCGATACGCGGGACGGCCGAGGACATCGCCGCGGTCCTGCGCACGGCGGCGGGGGACGGCGACGGGCTGCCCGTGCCCCGCTCCACCTGGACGCTGGGCGAGGCCGCCGCGCACCTGGCGCAGGCGAACGCGCTGATGGCGGACCTGGCCGCCGGTCACGAGCGGCCGTACGGGGACGGCACGCCCGGCGGCCTGGCGGCCGCCAACGAACACGCCCTGGCCGGGTTCGCGGAGCGCGCGCCCGGTCCGCTCGCGGAGATGATCACGGCCCGGGCCGCCGCCTTCCTCGACGCCGTCGAGGAGCGGGACCCGGACGGACCGCTCGCCACCCCGCTCGGCGGGATGAACCCGGCCGTCCTGGGTTCGTACCTGCTGACCCACATGCTCGGCCACGGCTACGACCTCGCGCGCGCCCTGCGCCGCCCGCACATGGTCGACGCGCACCGGGTGGAGCTCTGCATGCCGTTCATGATCCAGGTGATGCCACGGGTGACGGACCCGCACGCCGTCGCCGGTCTCACCGCGAGCTTCGCCGTACGCCTCCGGGGTGGCTCCGGCTTCGGCGTCACCATCGACGACGGCCTGGTCCGGGTCGCGCGCGAGCCGTCCGCACGGCCCGACTGCAGGATCCTCACCGAGCCCGTCACCTTCCTGCTGCTGGCCCTCGGCCGCGTCGACCCCTGGCCCGCGATCGCCCGGGGCAGGGCGCTCGGCTGGGGACGCAAGCCCTGGCTCGCCCCGCGCTTCCCCACCCTGTTCCGGGCTCCCTAGGGCCTGTCTGACCATTCCCGTCGGGTCCGGACCGCCCGGCACGCACGCTCGCCGCACGGCCGAAACGCCCAAGTAGCTCCGCTACGAGGGCGCCCCGGCCGCACGCCG
>NZ_JBWKCA010000051.1:0-7990 GCF_056436715.1 Streptomyces sp. NPDC043176 | reverse complement strand
ACTCATCCATCCGACGCGCGAACACCACCGACGAACCCAGCAGATCCGCCCCCATCCCCACCCACTGCGCACCCTGACCAGGAAAGACAAACGCCACCCCACCAGCCGCACTCTCACCCACGGCCGTCACGACACCCGGCGCCCACTCCCCACGGGAAACAGCCTCCAGACCAGCCACCGCCCCCTCACGATCCGCCGCCACCACCACGGCACGATCCGCCAGGGCACCACGAGTCGCCACCAAAGACCGCGCCACAGACGAGAGTTCGTCCTCGGTACGTTCCGACAGGAACCCCGCCAGCCGGGCGGCCTGACCCGCCAAAGCAGCCTGACCACGCCCCGAGAGGAGAAGGGGAACAACCGGGCCCTCCAAGGCTCCCTGCTCACCCTCGGCCGCCACCTGCTCCGGCGCCTGCTCCAAAATGACGTGCGCGTTCGTACCACTGACACCGAAACCAGAGACGGCCGCACGACGAGGGCGACCGCTTTCAGGCCACTGCCGGGCCTCGGTGAGCAGTTCCACCGCACCCGCCGACCAGTCCACCTGAGGAGTCGGCTCGTCCACATGCAGCGTGCGCGGCAGAACACCGTGACGCATCGCCTGCACCATCTTGATCACACCCGCCACACCCGCAGCCGCCTGCGTATGACCGATGTTCGACTTCAACGAACCCAGCCACAACGGCCGCCCCGCGTCACGACCCTGACCATAAGTCGCCAACAGCGCGTGCGCCTCGATCGGATCACCCAACGGCGTCCCGGTGCCATGCGCCTCCACCACATCGACCTCACCGGCCGCGAGCCCCGCGCTCGCCAACGCACGCCGGATCACCCGCTGCTGCGACGGACCGTTCGGCGCGGTCAGCCCATTCGACGCACCATCCTGATTCACCGCCGAACCCCGCACCACCGCCAGCACCCGGTGCCCGTTACGAACCGCGTCCGACAACCGCTCCAGCACCAGCACACCCGCACCCTCGGCCCAACCGGTGCCGTCGGCAGAAGACGAGAACGCCTTGCACCGGCCATCGACAGCAAGACCACGCTGGCGCGAGAACGCCACGAAGGCATCGGCCCCCGGCATCACGGTCACACCACCGGCCAGCGCCAACGAGGACTCCCCCGACCGCAGCGACTGCGCCGCCATATGCAGAGCCACCAGCGACGACGAACACGCCGTGTCCACCGTCACCGCCGGGCCCTCAAGCCCCAGCACGTACGACACCCGGCCCGACAGCACACTCCCCGCGCCACCCGTCATCAGGTAGCCCTCGACACCCTCGGGAACCGTGTCGGCGCGCGTCGTGTACTCGTGATTGACCATTCCGGAGAACACGCCGACGGGCTTGCCGCGCAGGGTGGCCGGGTCGATCCCGGCCCGCTCCAGCGCCTCCCACGAGGCCTCCAGCATCAGCCGCTGCTGCGGGTCCATCGCCAGCGCCTCACGCGGCGAGATCCCGAAGAACCCCGCATCGAACTCCGCCGCGCCGTAGAGGAAACCACCCTCCCGCGTGTAACTCGTACCCGCGTGATCCGGATCCGGGTGATACAGGTTCTCCAGATCCCAACCACGATCCTGCGGGAAACCGGATATCCCGTCGCCACCGGACCGGACGAGCTCCCACAGCTCGTCCGGCGAGGAAACACCGCCTGGCAGGCGGCAGGCCATCCCCACGATCGCGACCGGCTCGCTCGGATCGTGGAGGGCATGGGTCGCGTCGGTGACCTCGGTGTGCCGGCCGAAGAGTTCTGCCTGCAGGAACTCGGCGAGCTCGACCGGTGACGGATAGTCGAAGACCAGGGTGGTCGGAAGGCTGACGCCCAGGACGGCCTGGAGCCGCGTCTGCAGCCTGACCGCCGCCAGGGAGTCGAAACCGAGGCTCTGGAAGGCCCTGGTCGCCTCGATCCCGTCGACGCGGTCATGGCCCAGGACGGCGGCGGCGTGCTCGCTGACCAGCTGGAGCAGCTTCAGGCTCTGCTCGTTCCCCGGCAGCGCGGCAAGGTCTGCGGCCGGGCTACCGGCCTCGAACGCCTCTGCCGACTGCGTCGCCGGGCCGTCGGGTCGGGCCGACGTGTCCGGCGTGCTCGACCCGTCGTCGGAGGTTCGGACGTTCTTGTCCGGGGCCGGGGAGCCCACCTTGGTCGGGACGGGTTCCACCCAGAAGCGCCGGTGCTGAAACGCATAGGTCGGCAGCTCGACACGGCGCGGCGAGGCGCCCTCGAACAGTGCGGTCCACGTGACGGGTACACCTCGAGCGTGCAGTCGGGCGAGTGCCGTGACGGCGGTGAGCGGCTCGTGGCCATCACGCTGGAGTGTGGGGATGAACCCGCCGCCGACGGTCTGGTCGCCGACCGCGTCCTGTGCCATGGCACTGAGGACTCCGTCGGGGCCCAGCTCCAGGAAAGTGGTGACGTCGTGCTCCCGCAGGGTCCGCAGCCCGTCGTGAAAACGCACGGCCTGACGCACCTGCTGAACCCAGTAGTGGGCGGAACACAGCTGCTCGGGCGTGGCCACGGTGCCCGTGAGGGTGGAGATGACCGGGATGGTGGGGGGCAGGTACGCCAGCCCGGATGCCAGCTCACGGAATTCGTCGAGCATGCCGTCCATGCGCGAGGAGTGGAAGGCGTGGCTGACCCGCAGTCGCTTGGTTCGGTGGCCGCGGGCGGCCAGTTCGGCCGTTACAGCCGTGACCGCGTCCGTGTCGCCCGAGATGACCACCGAGGCCGGCCCGTTGACCGCGGCGATCGCCGCGTCGGGGTACGCGGCGACCAGGGACAGGACCTCGGTCTCCGGTGCGTTGACGGCGATCATCGCCCCGCCACCGGGCAGCGCCTGCATCAGCCGTGCGCGTGCCGCGACCAGTGCGGCCGCGTCCTCGAGTGACAACACTCCGGCACAGTGGGCGGCGCTCAGCTCGCCGATGGAGTGGCCGGTGAGGAAGTCGGCGCGGACGCCCCAGGACTCGTACAGACGATGGAGCGACGTCTCCAGTGCGAAGAGAGCACTCTGGGCGTAGACGGTGGAGTCGAGCCGTGCGGCCTCGTCGGAACCGGCCCGGGCGAACACCACGTCGCGGAGGGGCAGCTCCACCGTGTCGGCGAGTTGCCGGTCGAGCTCCGCGCACAGGGCATCGAACGAGGCGCGGTACACCGGGTAGCGCTCGTACAACTCGCGTCCCATGCGGGCACGTTGGCTTCCCTGCCCGGCGAAGAGGAAGGCGAGCCGTCCCGGGCGCCGCTCGTCCCGGGCAAGTGTCTCCGGGAGAGTTTCACTGTTGGCCAGCTTCTCCAGATCGGTGAGGAGCCGATCCCGGTCCGTGCCCACGATGGCTGCACGATGGTCGAAGACCGCTCGGGTGGTGAGGAGCGAGTACGCGAGGTCGGTGCCGTTGACCGCGGGTGTCCGACGGATGTGCGCGGCCAGTTCGGCGGCCTGGCCGCGCAGGGCGTCGGGACTCTTCGCGGAGAGCAGCCACGGAAGGACGGGGGCGGCATCGGGAGCGGTGTCCCCGGCGGCATCCACCTGCTCCGCCATCGGCGCCTGCTCCAGGATGACGTGCGCGTTGGTGCCACTGACACCGAAACTGGACACGGCCGCACGACGGGGATGTCCCGTCTCGGGCCACTGCCGGGCCTCGGTGAGCAGTTCCACCGCACCCGCCGACCAGTCGACCTGAGGGGTCGGCTCATCGACGTGCAGTGTGCGCGGCAGGACACCGCGGCGCATCGCCTGCACCATCTTGATCACACCCGCCACACCCGCAGCCGCCTGCGTGTGACCGATGTTCGACTTCAACGACCCAAGCCACAACGGCCGATCCGCGTCACGGCCCTGACCATAGGTCGCGATGACCGCCTGCGCCTCGATCGGATCACCCAGCACCGTCCCGGTGCCATGCGCCTCCACCACATCGACCTCACCGGCCGCGAGCCCCGCGTTCGCCAGCGCACGCCGGATCACCCGCTGCTGCGAGGGACCGTTCGGCGCGGTCAGCCCATTCGACGCACCATCCTGATTCACCGCCGAACCCCGCACCACCGCCAGCACCTCGTGACCGTTGCGAACGGCGTCCGACAACCGCTCCAGGAGCAGCACGCCGACACCCTCGGCCCACCCCGTACCGTCGGCAGAAGCCGCGAACGACTTGCACCGGCCGTCGACGGCCAGACCACGCTGCCGCGAGAAATCGACGAACGCGTCGGGCTCGGTCATCACGGTCACCCCGCCGGCCAGCGCCATCGAGCACTCGCCCGACCGCAGCGACTGCGCCGCCAGGTGCAGAGCCACCAGCGACGACGAACACGCCGTGTCCAGCGTCACCGCCGGGCCCTCAAGCCCCAGCACGTACGACACGCGGCCGGACAGGACGGCGTCGGAGACACCGGTGATCCTGTGGCCCTCCACCAACTCGGGCCGCTGCTGCAGGCGCAGCGCGTATCCCTGGGTGTTCACGCCGGCGAAGACGCCGATCCCGCTGCCCCGCAGAGCGGTCGGGTCGATGCCCGCCCGTTCGAAGACCTCCCACGAGGTCTCCAGGAACAACCGTTGCTGCGGATCCATCGCCAGCGCCTCACGCGGCGAGATCTCGAAGAAGTCGGCGTCGAACCCGGCCACGTCCGTCAGGAACGCACCCCGCTTGGTGTACGTGGTGCCCGGGTGATCAGGGTCAGGATGGTAAAGGGCGTCCAGGTCCCAGCCACGATCGTCAGGGAAGTCACCGATGGCGTCGGTGCCATCGAGGAGCAGCTTCCACAGCCCTTCGGGACCATTGACTCCGCCGGGGAAGCGGCAGCTCATGCCGACGATCGCGATGGGATCGTCGTCGGACGACGGGGTCGTTGCGGGCGTTTCGGGGGCGTCGGCCACCACGTCGGCGCCAAGGATTTCGGCGCGCAGCCACCTGGCGAGGGTGCGCGGGTTCGGGTGGTCGAAGAGCAGCGTCGACGGAAGCCTCAGCCCCGTCTCGCCGGCGAGACGGTTACGCAGCTCGACCGACGTCAGGGAGTCGAAGCCCGCCTCCCGGAATGACCGGGCCGGCTCGATCCGCTCCCCGGACGAGTGGCCGAGGATCTCCGCGGCACGACCGCCGATCAGGGTGAGCAAGTACTCCTCTTGGTCGGCCTCGGTCAGCGGAGCGAGCCGTCGTGCCAGATCCGTGGCGCCCTCGGGAGGCGCCGACGCGGTGCGCCGGCCGCGCGTCACAAGCCCGCGCAGCAGTACGGGTACCGGCGTCGACGCGGACCGGTCCCCAAGGGCCCCGAGATCCAGCTTGGCCGGCACCAGGGCCGGCTCAGCGGTCGTCAGCCCGGCGTCGAACAACGCCATGCCCAGGTCCGCGGAGATCGCGGACATTCCGATGCGCCTGTTGCGCTGCAGGTCGGTGGCGCTGAGGTGAGCGGTCATCTCGCTGCTGAACGACCAGTAGCCCCAGGCGAGCGAGGTGGCGGGCAGCCCGACGGTCCGGCGACGCCGTGCCAGTGCGTCCAGGAAGGCGTTCGCTGCCGCGTAGTTGCCCTGACCCGGGTTGCCGAAGACCCCGGCAGCCGAGGAGAACAGGACGAAGGCCGCGAGATCGAGCTCACGGGTCAGCTCGTCCAGGACCAGCGCGGCGTCCGCCTTCGGGCGCAGGACGGCGTCCAACCGTTCCGGGGTGAGGGCGGTGACCACTCCGTCGTCGAGCACACCCGCCGTGTGCACCACGGCGGTGAGCGGAGCGTCCTGCGGGACGGACGAGAGCAGATCGGCGACCACGGCGCGGTCGGCGACATCGCACGCGACGATACGCACCCGGGCTCCGAGCGCGGTCAGTTCTGCCTCGAGCGCCGGCGCCCCTGGGGCGTCCGGGCCCCGGCGACTGGCCAGGATCAGGCTCCGAACGTGGTGCTCACCGACCAGGTGTCGGGCCACCAGGGCGCCCAGGGCACCGGTGCCCCCGGTGATCAGGACCGTGCCCCTGGGGTCCCATGGCCGTGCATCCATCGCACCCCGATCGAGGGCACGAACGAGCCGGGGCACCCGCACCGTGCCTGAGCGGAACGCGAGCTGCGGCTCGCCGGACGCCAGGACATCCGTCAGTACGCCCGCCGGTACCGGGGGCCACGAGGCCATGTCGTCGACCGGACCGTCCGTGCTCACCAGCACGAACCGGTCAGGATGCTCGGACTGCGCCGACCGCACCAGGCCCCACACCGCGGCGGCCACCGGATCATCCGTGTCCGGCGTCAGCAGGATCAGCCGGGCACCCTCCGGTGTCGGCTCCGCGAGCCATGCCTGCAGCAGCCCCAACGCCCGGGTGAGCAGTGGCCGAAGGCCGTCCCGCAGATCCGTGAGGTCCGCCACCACGAGATCGGACGTCGCTCCGTCCGCCGCCCATGCCGCCACGTCGGCGGCCGTGCGGACCCGCACCGCCTCGTCCGAACCAGCGGCCCGTGGCAGGGTGAACTCGGTCCACGTGACCTGGAACAACGCGTCCTGCGACCGCGCGGCTCCCGGATCCGACTCCGGAAAGTCCACCGGCTGCCACGCCACCGACTCGACCGACGCGACCGCGGCACCGTGGACATCGGCCAGACGCAGACCGAACCCTCCGGCCTTCCCCGGTACCACCTGCACCCGGAGCCGCGACGCACCTGTCGCGTAGAGACGTACGCCGCGCCACACGCACGGCAACCCGTCGGGCTCGTCGGACTCCGTCCGGGTGTACCCGAACCTGGCGGCGGCCTCCAGCAGGACCGGATGCAGTCCGAACCGGTCCGGCTCGACGCCTTCCGGCAGCGCGAGTTCCGTGCAGGACCGCGGGTCCTGCGGTGGCCACTGCGACATCTCGAAGTCGGACACCGTCTCATCGGGAGCCAACTGCGCACTCGCGTACCGGATCCACTGCGCGCGTTCCTCGCCGTCTTCGCGCCGTCCGTGGACCAGGACCGGCCGTTTCCCGGAGTCGTCCGGCCCACCGACGGCGACCCGCACCTGCACGCCACCCGACACGGGCAGCACCAACGGCGCCTCGATGTCCAGTTCCGCGATCAGACCGCAGCCGACCTCGTCACCCGCCCTCATCACCAGATCCACGAACGCCGCCGCCGGCACGGCACCCGCGTCAGCCGCCCAGGGCAGCGAGTGTGCGGACCAGCGTGAGGTGAACAGCACGCCACCGGTGGCCGGGATCTCCACCCGGGCCCCCAGCAGCGGGTGGTCGACACCGGCCAGGCCCAGCACCGAAGGATCGCCCGCACCCCGACCGGACTCCAGCCAGAAACGCTGCCGCTGGAAGGCATACGTCGGCAGCTCAACCGGCCAGTCCCCGTCCCGGCCCACCAACGCCGCCCAATCGACCCCGACGCCCTGGACGTGCAACCGCGCCAACGCCTCCAGGAAACGGACGGGACCGCCCTCGTCACGACGCAGGGTTCCGGTCACCACCGACGCGCCGACGCCGCACGCCTCGACGGTCTCCTCGATACCGGGAACAAGAACGGGATGCGAGCTGACCTCGACGAACACCCGATGACCCGCCACCGCCAACGCCCGAGTGGCCTCCTCGAACCGGACCGTCTGACGCAGATTGCGATACCAGTAACCGGCGTCCAACGTGGCCGTGTCGACCACCTCACCGGTGACGGTGGAGTAGAACGGCACCCCACCGGCACGTGGCGTGATCCCGGCCAGAACCGCCCGCAGCTCCTCCTCGACCTCCTCCACCTGCACCGAGTGCGAACCGTAATCAACCGGAATACGGCGAACCCGCACCCCGCCCCTCTCACACACCGTGATCAAGTCGGCCAGGGCCCGCTGCTCACCGGCAACCACCACCGACCGCGGACCGTTGACGGCCGCGATCTCCACACCCACACACCCGGCCAGCATCGCCCGGACCTCATCCACACCAGCGGCGACCGACGCCATGCCCCCACGACCCGACAACCGCGCCGCGATCACACCACTACGCCGCACCACCACCCGGGCAGCGTCCTCCAACGACAAAGCCCC
>NZ_JBWKCA010000050.1:0-11999 GCF_056436715.1 Streptomyces sp. NPDC043176 | reverse complement strand
GGCTGAGAAAACAGAATCCAGCACGACGGCAGGACTCCTGACCCAACCCAGAGGATCACCGACCAGCCCACCGAACAGTACTGACACCCGTCAGGAGCAACTGCCAGAGGCAGCGGCGGCTACCCTTGCGACAAGGGGCGCACGACCGCCCGTGGGCCTCCGAACTGGCACTTCGCCGCGCCTGTCGCCACAGAGTGCCATTCCAGGGCAAAGAGCGATGATCCGCCTTTAGCAGCTGTTTGAAGCGAAAAATCCACTTGCCAAGCCGCACGCCAAACTGTAGGGCGAATCTGACTCGCGATCACTTTGGCGTGACGCCCGTTATAGGTGCGTTCGGAGTCTCGTCCGGGTCTTGACACCGTGGGCAACGCGGAGTGAAGATCGCCAAACAGGGGGTTACCGGGGAACAAAAGATCAAACTCCTGTCCGCGGGATATGAACCGACCGCGGCCGGGCAAGAGGAAGGGTGCGACCCACCGAATTGATCTCATATTCGGTGCCGATGCGAAAAGATACATCGATCCATTGTCGGAGGCCACCGAAACGGCGCCTCCGGCGATCAATACACGGGGTGAAGAATCACATGAAGGGCGCAGTGCAGTCTCTTCTGCCGGCCATCGCCGTCCGCTATTCGACGGCTGAACTCCCGCGCCGCGAAAGCCGCCCGGGGCGAAGAATCACCCACTGAGGCACCTCCGGCGCGGAAGGGCTCGAGCCCGCCTCGCCGGATGCGGATGCGGAATGCGCTGCCGCCTCCGCCCACCTCACGCTCATTGCCCACCGGAACGCTTTCACGGAGACCACGGGGCCGGCCGAAGACCCGGCACGCCCGGATATCGACCGGATGCGGCGCACCGGGAGGGAACCCATGCCCTCCCGAGGCCTCCCCTTTCGCGGACCTCTCCACCGCGGTCTCACTGAACATTCCGACCGGCCTCGACGAGCAGGCCGATCGGCGCCCGTCCACCTTGGGACTTCCACAAGTAGTCGAGGATGACAGGAAACGTTCTTTGAATACCATGATCGAATCCGATGCAGAAGTGATCCTGACCTGGCGGAACAAGACCCGCCACCACGGCGGCACCGACGTCAAGGAACGGATCAACCTGAAGGTCGGCGAACGGCTGAACTTCGGCATATCGAGCTCCACCGGTGAATTCCAGCCCGGCGCCCTGCCGAGCATCGGGACGTTCGAAGTATCCGACCACCACCTCCTCTTCTCGAATTTCACGACGAGCACCACGTTCGTCATCGAGAACCTGGAGGGCGGCACCGAAGTGGTCAAGGCCAGGCCGCGCCAGCTGGGCATGGTGATCCCGTTCGAGATGTCGCGCATCCTGATCCCGTCCAGCGAGACCATCAGCGAGCTCACGGTCTTCACTCCCCCGCCGCGCCTGCTGGGGTCCGACCAGGCCGCCACCCTGACCGAGTCCGCGATGTCCAAGCTGGACACGGCGAGCAAGTACTTCGCCGTTCTCGTGGCCCTGTGCGAGCCGCGGCTGCGCGGTTCCTCCATGGCGGCCGTCCCCTCCGTGCAGGAAGTGGTCGAACGGCTGCGGGGGGTCAAGCAGTTCGAGGGCGCGAACCGCAGCAGCATCAACTACCACATCGACTACCTGGCGGACCAGAAGCTGCCGGTCGGCCAGTGGGCCAAGTACGTGGACGAAGGCCGCATGCACTCCAAGCGCGAGGCCCTGGTCGCGTTCTCGCTCCGGTTCGACCTGGTCCGGGAGGAACACCTGGCGCTGCTTCCCGACCTCAAACGTGCGAGGGCGCAATGCGCCTGAGCGCCGCCGACGGGAGGTCCGCCTGTTCAGCCCTCCGATCCGCCACGGGCCAGCCGGCGCGTCTCGGCCATGCCCAGAACCCCGCCGTACAACGGCTCGAACACCCCTCCGCGCCGCCCCTTCGCCGTCTCCGCCTTGGAGCCGAGACGTATGTGGTCGATGCCACGGGCCCGCGCGTACCGGATCGGCAGGTGGAAGAGCAGGTTGAGGTACAGGGCGAGGCGCTCGTCGCCCTCCTCGCCGGGCAGTCCGATCTCGTACACCTCCAGTTCGTCACCCCACAACAGGATCGTCTGCACGCCGCGCCGCCCGCCCGCCTCGGCCGTGAAGACCACGACGTCGACGTCCGGGTTCTCCTGCCAGGTGGACAGCCGGAAACCCACGAACTCGGCCAGCTCCCGCTGCCCCTTGGCGGCGTTGTGCTCGGAGATCAACTCGGCAGCCCAGGAGCCCACTTCGTCCCAGGAGGCCTCCCCGGTCGTCATGGCGGCGCCGGCGATCGTGCGCTCGTCCCGGCGGAGCCGGTACCGGACCCTGGACGGGAGACCGCTCTCCCAAGCGGGGTCGGCCAGTCCGAACAGATGGGCCTCGCGGCCCAGTTCGGCCCAGACGACGGCGCGGTCGGCGGCCGCGTCCAGCGCCGCCCTGGCAGTGCCGTACACGTAGGGGAAGACCAGACAGCGGTCCTCGTCGGCCGCGCACCGGGCGGCCTCGACGAGCAGCTTCCGCAGCCGGTCCGGGGCCCTGGTCTCCGCGTCGACGTGGAACCCGGTGCGCCGGTCGGCGCATCCGCCGACCAGCAGCGAGGTGCCGGGCGAGCAGGCTTCGCCGACGCCGCCGGGAAGACCCCATGAACCGGGGTCGTACGACGGGTCCGCCCACGCGCGCATGCGCGAACGGTAGAGCGGAACGGCCGCCCGCAGCACCTCGCCGTCCCGCCATCCGAGGTAGCGGCTGATCCACCTGCCGTCCTCCTCGTGCTGCCGGAGCCGGCTGAAGGAGGACGCGGCACCGGCCGTGGTGTCGAGGGCGTCGAACTGCTTCTGGTCGAAGTCCGCGATGCCCGGGGTGAAGTAGATCCCCATGTGTCAGCCCTCTCGGTCTCGGGGTCGTCCGGTGAGTGGTCCGCCCGCCCGTCGGGCATCAGGGCCGCCGTCCCCTCGCGGGCCGGCGGCCTCGCCGTACGGGACGGGCCGCCCCCGCCCATCGAGTGACCGCCATCCGGGAGGTCCCCGAAGGCCCGGGACCGCGCCTCGCGGGGCGCCGGCCCCGACCGCGCGCGGTCGGGGCCGGACGCTCAACCCGCCGCGGGCTGGGGGATGTCGCGCATGCGCCGGAGCGGCGAGAAGAACACGAACCAGCCTGCCGCCCAGGCGCCGACGAAGGCCACCACCAGGGCGGGGCGTACGCCGATCAGGGTGCCGAGCGCTCCGCCGAGGAGGCTGCCGAGCGGCATCGTGCCCCAGACGATCCAGCGGACGGCCGCGTTCATCCGGCCCATCAGCTCGGGCGGGGTGACCGCCTGCCGGTAACTGACCTGGGCGATGTTGTACACCATGAAGGCGAAGCCCGCGATGCCCCAGCCGAGGGGGAAGAGCAGCACTCCCCAGCCCTGCCAGGCGGCCGCCGCGATGACCTGGGGGGCGCTGAAGACCAGCATCGACACCCAGATGATGCGCGCCGTGCCGATCTTCTGCGCGAGCCGGCCGGCGAGGGCTCCGCCCACCATGCCGCCGATCGCCGAGCCCGCGAGGATCAGGCCGGTCATGGCGGGGCTCACCCGCAGGTCGCGGACGAGGAACACCATGGCCAGCGCCGCGGTCATGCCGGAGAACAGGTTTCCGGTGCCGGTGCAGGCGACGACCCGCCGCAGGATCGGGTTGGCGAGGACGAAGCGCAGGCCCTCGGTGATGCGGCGGCGCAGCGGCTCGTCGGCCGGCGGTGCGGGCGGCGGCTCCTCCCGCTTCCGGATGCCCAGGATCGCCAGCAGCGAGACGGCGTACGACAGCGCGTCGACGACGATCGCCATGGCGGCGCCCACCAGCGCGACCAGGCCACCGCCCATGCTCGGTCCGCCGAGCTGTGCGAACGACTGGGTCGTGCCGAGCTTGCCGTTGGCGGCCATCAGGTCCTCGGTGCGTATCAGCGAGGGCAGATAGCTCTGGTACGAGACGTCGAAGAACACGGTGCAGACACCGGCCGCCAGCGCGACCACGTACAACTGACCGATCGTCAGGACGTCGAAGGCGGCGGCGAGCGGGACCGAGCCGAGGATCACCAGGCGCAGCAGATCACAGATGATCATGATGGAGCGCTTGGAATGCCCGTCCACGATCGCGCCGGCGGGCAGGGCGACGATCGCGAACGCCAAAGTGGTGGCCGCGGTCAGCAGCCCGACCTCGAACGTACTCGCATGGAGCGCGACGACCGCGACCAGGGGCAAAGCGACCCGCGTGACCGCCGATCCCATCTCGCTGACCGTCTGGCCGCTCCACAGGAGTACGAAATCCCGCTGACGCCATAGGCTCCGGCCCTCGGCCTCCGACCTGACATCGTGCAAATCCTTCGCCACTTCGGTCATGGCGTCAACGTAGCATGGCCCGTTCGGCCGAATTAGAGCTCCAGTCCTGTCAGTTGTTAGGACTTCCGAGAGCCGAGTACCGGGCAATATGAGTTCACGTCGCAGTGGACAGGAGTGTGGCGCCGTGCCCGGCTCCCGCCCGTCTTCGCATATAGAGACCTCGCCGACCGGCAGGCAGCAGGCGGCCTTCTTCTCGAATTCTCATCATCGCGCCGCCCGGGGCCACGGAACCGCGGTCACGGCCGAAACCGGGGGACCATATGACAGACAGGCTTCCCTTGCTGAGCGCCCAACTGGCCTTCGGCCTGGACGCCCAGCGCTCGGGTCGCAGAGGGACCGTGACCGCGATGCTCAGCACGCCGGCCTCCCGGCTGTCCACGGAGGACGTGCGGCAGGTCCTGCGCTCCGTGGTGCTCCGGAATCCGGCGCTGTCCTACCGAATCCGGTTCTCCCGCGGCGAGGCTTACGCGGAGTGGTGTCCGGACGAATGCGACTTCGCCGAACTCCACGCGACGGACGAGAAGTCCGTACCGGAATGCCAGACGGAGGTCGTCGAGGAATTCGAGGCATCGCTCGACGGACCCGCCATGGCGGCGCGTCTCATACGGTCACCCGAGGGCGACCATCTGCTCCTGGTCCTCGATCACGCATTGGTCGACGAACAGTCGATGCTGCTCCTCAAACGGCAGCTGTCGGCCCCTTCCGAACCGGACGGACATCAGCGGGATCGATACGGAGCGGCCGTCATCGACCGGAAGGCGTCGGAGGAGACTGCCGGAAAAGGACCCGGCGTCGCGTTCTGGGCGGAACGCCTGGAAAAGGCCGGCGAATTCGCCCGGGCACCCGGGCGGACCACGCGGGTCATTCCGATCGAATCGTTCCCGTCCGTCGCCGTCCCGCGTTCCTTTCGCGGGTCGTTGTTTCCCTATGTCCTCTTCTCGATCCACCGTGCGCTGCGGGACGTCGGGGAGCCGGGACCGAGCGCCATCGGCTATCCCTGGGGCGGGCGGAACGCCGCGTACGCCGACGTCGTCGGGTGCTTCATGAACACGGTCGTCTCGCTCGACCCGCCCGGATCGCGACAGGCGCCGGACGCCGCGGGCGACTTCGTCCGGAGCTGGTACCGGGAGGTCGACCACGCGGACGTGCCGTTCACGACGGTCACCGGTCTCGGTCCCACCTTCTCCGGCTCGGTCACCGCGATGCTCAGCTACACCCACGCCGGCGCCCCCACGGTCGACGTGGCGGGAGTCCCGGCCGTGGAGGTGACCGCACGCGACAGCCGGCCGCCCGAGGTGTGCAAGCTCCTGGCCGGCGTGACGGTCCGCGACGAGGAACTCCGGCTCCGCCTCCTCCTCGACGAGGAGATCGCCGGCTACGGAGCCCGGGAGTTCGGCGCCCGCTGGCGCCACTGGCTGACCACGGCCATCCCAAGCCTTCCCGAGCGGAAACCCTGAAGACCCGACGACCGGTCCCTGGAGAGTTGAGACATGCACAGTTCCCCTTCGGCGAGTTCACTGTGGCGGCCCTGGACGCCGATCACCCAGCAGGCCCACTCGCTGCGCATCGTGGAGGCACGGGGCAATCGCGTCCGTGACGCCGACGGCAACTGGTACCTGGACGGCGTCTCCGGTGTCCTGAACGCCTCCTGCGGGCACGGACATCCGCGGCTCATCGAAGCGGCGAGCCGGCAGTTCCGGCAGCTCGTCCACTACGACCCCATGGTGTCCAGCCACGATCCCGCGGAGACGCTGAGCGCGCGCCTGGCCGAGATCCTGCCCGGCGAGCTGAACGAGACCGTCCTGCTCAACAGCGGCTCGGAGGCCACCGAGGCGGCCGTCAGGATCGCGCTGCAGTACTGGCGGAACATCGGCGAGGACCGCAACCGGGTCGTCACCTTCGAGGCCGCCTACCACGGCACGACCTACCTGGCCCAACAGCTCTCGGGGCTTCCGTTCACCGTCAGCGAGTGGGCCCCGCCCTTCCCGATCGACCACGTCGCCCTGCCCGCCGCGGCCCGCGCGATGCGGACCGAGGAGAGCGCCGACGCGCTCATCGCCCGGTTCGCCCGGGTGCTGGAGGCCGGCCCGCCCGCCGCGGCGGTCATGGTCGAGCCGCTCCTCGGCCTCGGCGGCTGCGTCGTCCTCCCGGCCGGGTTCCTCGCCCGGCTCAGGACGCTGTGCGACCGGCACGGCGCGCTGCTCATCCTGGACGAGGTGTTCTGCGGATTCGGGCGCACCGGCCGGATGTTCGGCTTCGACCACGACGGCATCACCCCCGACATCGTCACCATGAGCAAGGGCATCAGCGGCGGATACCTCCCGCTGGCGGCGGTCACGGTCACCTCGTCGATCAAGGAGACGTTCGTCCGGGAACCCGTCGTCCAGGGGCTTCGCTACGGACACACGACGGGCGGTCACGCCGTGGCCGCCGCCGTCGCCAACACCGTGCTCGACATCATGGCCGACGAGAAGCTCGTCGAGAACTCGGCCACCCAGGGCGCCGCGCTCCTCGACGGACTGCGGAAGCTCGAGTCGAGCCCGCTGATCACCGACGTCCGCGGACTCGGCCTGGTCGTCGCCGTCGAGACCGACGGCCCGGAGTCCGGCGCCGCCATCGCGGCCGCCGCGGCCGAGGCCGGAGTGATGACGCGACACGAGCGCGGTGTCATCCGCATCGCGCCCCCGCTGACGCTGACCGCCGACGACACGGCCGAGGCGATCGAGAAGTTCGGCGGCGCCGTCGACGCCGTCGCATCGTAGGAGGAGATCACGTGAGCGAGACCGTCCCCACGCTGCGGGAAGAACTCCTCCCTTCCTTCGCCGCCCCGGGCGACTCGCCGTACACATGGCTGCGGGACATGGCCGGGACCCTCCGTGACCACCTGCTGGTCCACGGCGCGGTCCTCGTCCACGGCCTTCCCATGGACGGACCGGACCACGTCGCCGCGGCACGAGACGCCCTGGGGATCACCCCCCACACGCCCACCGAGGCGTTCAACGACCGCGGCGACTTCGGCGACGGGGTGCTCTCGCCGATCACCTGGCCGGGCGACCGGATGCTCTGCCCCTTCCAGGAGGGTTCCTACAGCCGGACGTTCCCCTCGGTGGTGCTCACCGCCTGTGTCACCCCTCCGGACGGCGACGGCCGCACGCACCTCAGCGACACGCGCCGACTGCTCGACCACCTGCCCGCGCCCCTCGCCGAGCGCGTCCGGACGACGGGCTGGACCCTGGCCCGGTCCTTCCACGAAGGGTTCGGGATCACCTGGCGCAAGGCGTTCTCCGTACCGGACAGGGCCGCCCTCGAGGATCTCTTCGAAACGGCCGGCATCAGCGCCGAATGGCTGCCGGGCGGCACGCTGTACACGGTGCGCCGGCGCCCCGGCGTCATCGACCACCCGGTGACCGGCGAGGAGTGCTGGTTCAACCAGATCTCGTTCCTCAACGCGGGCAACCTGGATCCGGCGGAGCGCGCGATCATGGTCAAGGCGTTCGGCAGGTACCTGCCGATGAACACCTCTCTCGGCGACGGATCGCCGTTCTCCGACGACGACCTGGCCGCCATCCTGCACGCCTACGACTCGGTGCGGATCGACGTCGAGTGGCGGCGCGGCGACCTGCTGATCACCGACAACATCATCATGGCCCAGGGCCGGTCGGCGTTCGAAGGCGCCCCCGAGTTCCTCGTCGCCCTCGGGGAGGACCGGTCATCCCGGCCCGGATCGCGGGGCCGCAACCCGGAGGGCGACCGTTGACCGGCGGTCGCGCCCTCCCCACACCTATCGACTCGCTGGATCGCCAGCATCCGGAATGGGAGGTACAGGTCATGGTGCAGGCTCTGGCAGGGGCGACCCTGCGGGACATCAAGGACCATCTGGAAGTGGTCGTGGACAGCGGACGCGGCACGACGTTCCAGGGATCGGAGTCGGTGGTCCGCCGGCTGGCCGAGCCGGACGAACTGCGTTCCCTGATAGGCCGGATCATGGCGGACGACGACGCTCTCGCCGACATCGCCGCACGTTCGTACTACCACGCCAACAACTTCCTGAAGCTCGTGCTGCTGGCCGGCGACAAGAACCCGTGGCGCCTCCGCCTCCACATGTGGCACCCGCGGCCGGACGCCTCGGGGACCATCACGGAGGACATCCACTCGCACCGCTGGGACTTCACGACCGCCCTCGTGGTCGGCGAGTACTTCGCCCAGGAGTTCAGGATCGGCCCCGGTACGGAGTACCACCACTTCAAGTACCTGCCGATCGGGCAGGGGAAGACCTTCTCCCTGGAGGCCCAGGGCAAGGAGCAGCTCTGTCCCGTGTTCGAGGCGCTCCTTCCGGCGGGCACGGTCTACCACATCGACCACAAGGTGCTGCACTGCATCTCCCGGTCGGCCGGCAAGGCCGCGGCCTCGCTGGTCCTGCAGCAGCCCGCCGTGGAGGAATTCACCAACGTCTACCGGACGTCCCCGGCCGGCGACGAGCCCACGACCCACATCGAGGTGCAGCGGCCGACCGTCGACCAGCTCCGCGAGGAGCTGCAGCACTTCCTGACCTGGATCGACTGACGTGGACGGGCTGTCCCAACCCGGCTGATCCGGACGGCCGGTCGCCCCGGATCGGTGCGAGGCGACCGGTCCGGGGCGACCGGTGCGAGGCGACCGGTCCGGGCGTCCGAGCGGGGCGTCCGAGCCGGTCCTCACACGAGCGAGACCGCTGCCGCCTCCGGGGCTCCCGGGGCAGCAGCGGTCTCGGTCGTTCTCCGCCTCCCGCCGTCGCCGGCGGGAGGCGGATCGCGCTCAGGGGCGCGGGGCCCTGCGCGGGGTCGCCAGCTCGTGGAGGGCCCGGCGGTCCAGCTTGCCGGAGTCCGTCGACGGCAGCTCGGGGAGGAACTGGTAGCGGTCCGGCACCATGAAGGGCGGCAGGGAGGCGAGCATGTGCCGCCGCAGCACCTTCTCGGGCTTCTCCGGCGCCTGGTCCGTGAGCACCACGCAGGCGACCAGGAACTGGGCTCCGGCGGCGGTGTCGACCACCGTCGCCCCCGCGTCCCTGACCATCTCGTGGGCGCGCAGGAACGTCTCCACCTCGCCGAGCTCCACCCGGATGCCCCGTACCTTGACCTGCTGGTCGTTGCGCCCGAGGTATTCGAAGGAGCCGTCCGGGAGCCGCCTGGCCAGGTCCCCGGTCCGGTAGTAGCGCAGGGGTCCGTCCGGGGTGTCGAGGACGACGAAGCGCTCGGCCGTCAGCTCGGGTCGCCCCAGGTAGCCCACCGCCACGCCCGGGCCGGCGACCACCAGCTCGCCCACCTCGCCATCCGGCAGGAGTTCCATCGCCTCGTCGCGCACCTCCACGAGCAGGTGCGGCAGGGCCGTGCCGATCGGCGAGCGCACGGGACCGTCGAAGTCCGCCCGGGTCAGCACCCGGCAGGTGGCGACGCACGTCGCCTCGGTCGGTCCGTAGATGTTGACGACCTTCGGCGGGGTGCCCGGGCAGCGTTCCAGGAAGGCCGAGACGACGTCGAGTTCGACGCTCTCGCCGCCGACGAGGACGTGGCGCAGGGCCAGGGGCGGCCTGCCGGCCTCCTCGTGGGCGTGGGCGAGTGCCCGCAGGGTGGTGGGGACCTGGATGACGAGGGTCACGGACTCCCGGCGGAGCAACTCCAGGAAGTCCGGCATCGACTGGGCCACCGGGAGCGGCACGACGACCGCGACGGCGCCCGCCGCGACGGAGAGCCAGAACTGCAGGACGGACCCGTCGAAGACGAAGGGGAGGAACAGCGCGACGCGGTCCTCGCTGGTCAGGTCGACCACCGAGGCCACGCCGCGGACCAGTCCCAGCACGCTGGTGTGCGTGACCATGCAGCCCTTGGGGGCGCCGGTGGAGCCCGAGGTGTAGATGACGTAGGCCAGTTCGCCGCCGTCGGGTTCGACGGGCGGCAGCGGCGGTGTCGGCGCGCCGTCGTCCTGGGGCGCGAGCACGCGGACGTCGGCGAGTCCCTTGGCGGCGACGTGCTCGGCGTCGCCGACGACCAGTGCGATCTCGGCGTCGCGGACGAGGTAGCGCAGGCGCTCCGCCGGATACGAGGGGTCGAGGGGCACGTAGGCGGCTCCCGCCTTCATGACGGCGAGGATCGAGATCTGGGTCTCGGCCGAGCGCGGGAGCAGGAGGCCGACGCGATCGCCGGGGCGGACGCCTTCGGCGACCATCCGCGCGGCGAGCCGGTCCGTCAGGAGGTCGAGTTCGCGGTAGCTCAGCGTCCGTCCGCCGTCCCGGAGGGCCGGGGCGGAGCCGCGGGCGGCCGCGACCCTGCGGAAGAGGTCGGCGAGGGAGACGGCCTTGTCGAGATGAGCCCGCTGCTCGTCAGCGGTCATGACATCGCTCATGGGTTCTGCCTCTCAGGGTTTCCGGACCGGGACCAGGTCGTCTCTTTCGGATCTCGCCGGTCAGGCCCGCGTCGTCCGGCGCCTGGGGTCTCCCCGGGCCCGCCAGGGCCGAGGGGACGCATCGCAGGGCGGAGGGGCTCCCGCGTACCGGGCGTACTCGGGTGCCTCGACAACGCGGCGAGGTGCGGTGCCGGGCGGCGCGGGTCGGGCAAGATCCGAAGGAGACGGCCTAGGCCTCCGGAGAGCCGTGATCCACGTTCTCGTACAGGAAGGAGTCGTAGAACTCGGCGTCCGGGGAGGAGACGGTCCCGATCGCCTTCCACTGGGGCCGCTCCTCCGCGGCGGAGGCGGCCACGGGGGGCGTCTCGCGTTCGCTCGCCCCGCCGTCCGGCTGGCCCCTGCCGGTGAAGCAGAGGACGACGCGGCGGGGGTTGCGCCGGATCGACTCCTCGACTCTCTCCAGCACGGCGGACGACACGTCCGCGGAGAACGGCTCGTAGAAGTAGAGGAGTCCCGCGTCGTCCGGGACGTCGAACTCGGTGGCGTCGGCGTGCACCACGTCGATCCTGTCGCAGCCCTCGCGGGTCTCCGAGGCCTTCTGCACGTTGCTGCGCGCGATGTCGCAGAGCGTCTCCGACGCCTCCACGCCGACGATCCGGCGGAACGGGAACTCGGTGGCGAGCAGCAGGACCCGGCCCTTTCCGGAGCCGACGTCGACGAAGGTCACCTTCTCGTGGTCGACGTCGCAGTGCCGGAGGGCGTTGAGCACGGTACGGACCGGCGACGGCGAGTACCGCGCGTCCCGGCCGATCTGCAGCCGGTCGCTCTCGGGGAGCTCCCACAGTTCGACGTTCGACGCGGTGTCCACGTCGTGGAGCGAGTCGAACGGCGCCTCCCGTTCGATTCGGCCGAGCCGATCGTCGAATACCTGGCGGTACTCCATCGCACGCAGGAGTTTGGCCCGACGGTCGTTGTCCGACATCCTGATACCCCTTCTCGATCGACATCCGGCCCCGCGCGCAACCGGCCCTTCGCTGCGGGGCGTTGAGGGTCAGCGACCGGCCGCACCTCCCTCGCCCCCGTGTCGCGGGCGAGGAGGACGCGGCCGAGGATCGCGTTCGAGGGCCGGCCGGTGCGCTCACCGTTCCGGCGGCGACTTGTTCAGATGGTCATGTCTTCGGCGAGCTTGCGCAGCGCGAGCCGGTCGACCTTGCGGTTGGGATTGAGCGGGAAACCGTCCAGGTGCACATAAC
>NZ_JBWKCA010000049.1:0-17517 GCF_056436715.1 Streptomyces sp. NPDC043176 | reverse complement strand
GGGGCGGCCCCCCCCCCGGCCCCCCCCGGGGGGGGGGGGGGGGGCCCGGCCCGCCCCGCCCCCCCCCCCCCCCCCCCCCCCCCCCCCCCTCTCCGTGCCGGACGAGGTCCGTCGTCCGTCGGACAGTGCGAGGGCAGCGCCCGGGGGAACGGGCCGGGCGGGAACGGCGGGCTCGGGTCCACCAGGTTTAACGTGCGGGAGTCCGGCGAGACGGTGCCTATGAGTGCTTCGGAGAACACCGAACGGAACCAGTTCCGCTGGACCGGCCCCTACGCCGTCCCGGACTACCCCGATCTGAGGCGAGTGGACGACCCCGACGTGGCCGAGGGGTACGAGCCGGCCGCGCTCGGGGGGCTGCACGTCCTGCCCGCCCCGTTCGCCGAGAAGGCCCGCGCGGCCGCGTACGTGGCCCGCGGCGCCGGGAGCGACCTGTGGGCCGCCGCGCGTGCGCACCGGACCGTGGCGGCGGGTGCCGCCGTCGGCACGGCGGCCGCCCTCGTCCTCGCGTACGGGTGGGGGCGCCGGGCCGGGCGCCGGGCCGCGCGGCGCGACCTCGGCCCGGTGGCCCTGTTCTTCGAACGCCGCGGCTGAGCGGGAGGCGCTTCCCGCTCCCGCAGGAGGCCGGTACGCGTGTGCATGCCGTCCGGCCGTCCCTTTCCCTTTCCGTCACCGTCCTTACGGAGGTCGATCCGCATGGTCCCCCTGCTTCTCGTACTGCTGCTCGTCCTGCTCCTCTTCGGCGCCGGCTTCGCCGTCAAGGCGCTCTGGTGGATAGCCGTCATCGTGCTCATCCTGTGGCTGCTGGGCTTCGTGGCCCGGCCGAAGGGCCGCACGGGCCGCTGGTACCGCTGGTAGGCGGCCCCGCGGCGCGCCCGCCCGTGACGTGACCGAGCCCGGCACCTCCCTTGGAGAGCGCCGGGTTCGCCCGTGACGTGACCGAGCCCGGCATCTCTCTCGGAGAGTGCCGGGCTCGCTTGTGACGTGACCGAGCCCGGCACCTCCTCGGAGAGTGCCGGGCTCGGTCGTGTGCTCAGGCGCTCAGCACCGAGTCGTCCTCGGGGCGCGCGCCCGGCAGTCGATGGCGGGCCGCGATCAGCGCCGTGTCCACGTCACGCGTGCCGGTGGAGACGCACAGCGTGTACGCGAGGTCGTCCATGCGCCGCCGTACTTCTTCGCCGCCGTTCTCGGCCTGGAGCACCTTGAGCGTCTCGTACTGCTCGATGAGATTGCGCAGGACCGCGGGGTGGGCCATCAGCAACGTACTGCTCCCCTCGTCGTCGGGGCGGGGACCGCCCGGTTCGACGCGCGTGTACCCCGGTCCCGGCGTCGTATGCCCCCCGGCCGGGGCCGGAGGGGACGGGTTCCGGCCGGATGACCCGGCACCGCCCTCCTCTTGTCGATCACGGAGGGGTAATGTCGTCATGATTGCCGTACGGCAACGATCGCGGCAGCCGGAGCCGTCCCGGGGGAGCGGATGTCCGGCGCGCGGCGTGAGCCGCACGGTCCGTGTGCGCAAGCGTGGTGGGGAACGAGGATGGGCATGTCTGAGACGACGACCAAGGGCTCCTCCGGCCGGGAGCACCCCGGGCCGGCCGCGGTGGTCGAGCCTGAACTCCGTCAGCTGCTGGCGGGGCTCACGGCCGTGAGGGACGGCGACTTCGGCACCCGTCTGCCGGACGAGGCGCAGGGGCTGATGGGCGAGATCTCCCGGGTGTTCAACGGGATGGTCGACCAGCTGTCCCTGTTCACCTCCGAGGTGACGCGGGTGGCGCGCGAGGTCGGCACGGAAGGGACGCTCGGCGGGCAGGCCGCCGTGCCCGGTGTCTCCGGTACCTGGGCCGACCTGACCGACTCGGTGAACGCGATGGCCGGCAACCTCACCACCCAGGTCCGTGACATCGCCCACGTGGCGACGGCCGTCGCCAAGGGCGACCTCTCCCAGAAGATCGACGTGGACGCGCGCGGTGAGATCCTGGAGCTGAAGAACACCATCAACACGATGGTCGACCAGCTCTCGGCCTTCGCCGACGAGGTCACGCGCATGGCCCGTGACGTGGGAACCGAGGGCATCCTCGGCGGACAGGCCGACGTGAAGGGCGTCTCCGGTACCTGGCGCGACCTGACCGACTCCGTCAACTCGATGGCGGGGAACCTCACCGCGCAGGTGCGGGCGATCGCCCACGTCGCCACCGCAGTCGCGGGCGGCGACCTGTCGAAGAAGGTCGACGTGGACGCCCGGGGCGAGATCCTGGAGCTGAAGACGACCATCAACACGATGGTCGACCAGCTCTCGGCCTTCGCCGACGAGGTGACCCGGGTCGCCCGCGAGGTCGGCACCGAGGGCAATCTCGGCGGCCAGGCCACCGTCCGGGGTGCCTCGGGCACCTGGAAGGACCTCACCGACAACGTCAACGTGATGGCCTCCAACCTCACCGGGCAGGTGCGCTCGATCGCCCAGGTCGCCACCGCCGTGGCCCGCGGCGACCTCTCCCGCCGGATCACCGTGGAGGCCAAGGGCGAGGTCGCCGCCCTCGCCGACACCATCAACACCATGGTGGACACCCTGTCCGCCTTCGCCGACGAGGTGACCCGCGTCGCCCGCGAGGTCGGCACCGAGGGCCGGCTCGGCGGCCAGGCCAGGGTGCCGAACGTGGCCGGCACCTGGAAGGACCTCACCGACAACGTCAACTCCATGGCGAACAACCTGACCGGACAGGTCCGGAACATCGCCCAGGTCACGACCGCCGTGGCCAACGGCGACCTGTCGAAGAAGATCGACGTCGACGCCCGGGGCGAGATTTTGGAGCTGAAGACGACCATCAACACGATGGTCGACCAGCTGTCCTCGTTCGCGGCCGAGGTGACCCGCGTGGCCCGCGAGGTCGGCAGCGAGGGCCGGCTCGGCGGCCAGGCCGAGGTCGAGGGGGTTTCCGGTACCTGGAAGCGGCTGACCGAGAACGTCAACGAGCTGGCGGGCAACCTCACCCGCCAGGTTCGCGCCATCGCCGAGGTCGCGAGCGCCGTCGCCGAGGGCGACCTCACCCGCTCGATCACCGTCGAGGCGTCGGGCGAGGTGGCCGAGCTCAAGGACAACATCAACGCCATGGTCGGCTCGCTGCGCGAGACGACGCGGGCCAACCAGGAGCAGGACTGGCTCAAGTCCAGTCTGGCCCGGATGTCCGCGCTGATGCAGGGCCACCGCGACCTGGCCGTCGTCGCCGAACTCGTCATGGACGAGCTGACCCCGCTCGTGGCCGCCCAGTACGGGGCGTTCTACCTCGCCGAGGAGGGTGCCGACGGCGTCGAGCTCGGCCTCGTCGGTTCCTACGGGCGCCCCGCCGGCGACCAGGACCGGGTCCGCTTCCGGCTGGGCGAGTCGCTCGTCGGACAGGCCGCCCGCAGCCGCCGCACCATCGCCGCCGAGAACGTCCCCGCCGACTACGTCACGATCTCCTCGGGCCTCGGCAGCACGTCCCGGGGCAGCCTCGTGGTGCTGCCGGTCGTCGTCGAGGAGCAGGTGCTCGGCGTCATCGAGCTGATGTCCTTCAGCCCCTTCACCTCCGTGCACCGGGACTTCCTGGAACAGCTCATGGAGACCGTCGGCGTCAACCTGAGCACCATCGTCGCCAACGCCCGCACCGACGAACTCCTGGACGAGTCCCAGCGCCTGGCCGGCGAACTCCGCTCGCGCACCGAGGAACTCCAGGTGCGGCAGGAGGAACTCCAGCGCTCCAACGCCGAGCTGGAGGAGAAGGCGGCCCTGCTCGCCACGCAGAACCGCGACATCGAGGCCAAGAACCTCCAGATCGAGCAGGCCCGGCAGGAGCTGGAGGACCGTGCCCAGCAGCTCGCCCTGGCCTCCACGTACAAGTCGGAGTTCCTGGCCAACATGAGCCACGAACTGCGCACCCCGCTCAACAGCCTGCTGATCCTGGCCCAGCTGCTGGCCCAGAACCCGACCCGCAACCTCACGGCCAAGCAGGTCGAGTACGCCGGCATCATCCACTCGGCCGGCTCCGACCTGCTCCAGCTGATCAACGACATCCTCGACCTCTCCAAGGTGGAGGCGGGGAAGATGGACCTCAACCCGGAGCGCGTGCCCCTGCGCAGGCTCCTCGACTACGTCGAGGCCACGTTCCGCCCCCTCACCTCGCAGAAGAGCCTCGCCTTCGCGGTCTCCACGGCCGCCGGCGTCCCCGTCGACCTCGTCACCGACGACACGCGGCTCCGGCAGGTGCTGCGCAACCTGCTGTCGAACGCCGTCAAGTTCACCGAGCACGGCAGCGTCGAGCTGCGCATCGAACCGGCCTCGGACGCCGAGCTGCCCGTGTCCGTGCACCCCGGCGGCCCCGTCGTCGCCTTCCGCGTCGCCGACACCGGCATCGGCATCGCCCCCGAGAACCTGGAGGCCATCTTCGGCGCCTTCCAGCAGGCCGACGGGACGACCAACCGCAAGTACGGCGGCACCGGCCTGGGCCTCTCCATCAGCCGCGAGATCGCGCATCTGCTCGGCGGCGCCCTCACCGTCACGAGCGTGCCCGGCGAGGGCAGCACCTTCACCCTCTACCTCCCCGTCACCCGCACCGACTTCACCGAGCAGCCCGACCCCGCCGCCCCGTCGGCGGACCCCTCGGCGGTGCTCACCGTCCCGGCCCCGGCCCGGGGCGGCGCGCTCGCACTGCCCGGCGCCCCGGCCGCCCGGCCGACCCGGCGCCTCCTCGTGATCGAGGAGCGTCCGCGCGGGCTCCTCGCCGTCGTCGCCGAGAACGCGGTCACCCAACTCGCCGCCGACGGCGGGCACACGGGCCGGGCGGACATCGAACTGATCGCGGTCGTCGGCCCCCAGGAGGCCGCCTCCGCGCTCGCCACCCAGCCGTTCCACTGCGTCGTGCTCGACGTCGACATGGCGGACGGCGACGCCCTGCGCTTCCTGGGCGCCATGGACGGCGACGAGGCGCTGCGCACCGTCCCCGTCCTCGCCCACAACAACCGCCGGCTCCCCGCCGACGAGGAGGGCGCCCTCCAGGACCTCGCCCGCCGCCGCCCGCTGGAACTCCTCTCCAGCCTCGACGAGCTGCGCGAGCGGATCGCCCTCCACCTGTCCGCGGAGCAGCCCGGCGACGTCGTTCCCCTGGTGCGCGGCGACCACTGGGCGCCCGCGCCCCATGCCATCGACACCACCCTGCGCGGCAGGACCGTCCTCGCCGTCGACGACGACGCCCGCAACCTGTACGCCCTCAGCGGCATCCTGGAGCTGCACGGCATCACCGTGCTGCACGCCGAGAACGGGCGGAAGGGGATCGAGACGCTCCTGGCGAACCCGGCCGTCGCCCTCGTCCTGATGGACGTGATGATGCCGGAGATGGACGGCTACACGGCGACCGCGCGGATCAGGGAGCTGCCGCAGTACGCGGACCTGCCCGTGATCGCCGTCACCGCGAAGGCCATGCCCGGCGACCGGGAGAAGAGCCTCGCGTCCGGGGCCAGCGACTACGTCACCAAGCCCGTCGACGCCGACGAACTCATCGCCTGCGTCAGCCGCTGGCTCGACGGCGAGGCCGCCTCGTGACCGTCCCCGCGGGACCGCCCGCTCCCCGCCCGACCCCGGAGCGCCGGACCAACGCGCCCCGGCCCCGTCCGCACGGCGGCCCCGGGGCCGCCCCGACCGAGGAGTCGCCGACGTGAGTGGCCCCCGCTTCCCGGGCGGAGACCCGTCCGCCGGCCTCCCCGAGGCAGGCACCGTCGAACCCCGGACCCCCGGCCTCCCCGAGGCAGGTGCCGTCGCGCCCCCGGCCCCCGGCACCGCCATCCCGTACCCCGCCGACGGCGGGGCGGCAGCCGCGTCCGCCGACGGCCGGCTGGCCGCCACGGTGGAACGGCTGCGCGGCGAGGTGCGCGCCGCGCACGCGGCGGCCGAGGGCCGCGCCCTGATCGAACTCGCCAAGGGGGTCATCGTCGAGCGCCTGGGCTGCGGCCCCGCCCAGGCGGCCCGCCAGCTCGCGGAGCTCGCCGACCGGGCCGGGCTGTCCCAGCTGGAGCTGGCCGCGGACATCATCAACCAGGCGGCCCAGGACCGGATGGCCGAGGCGGCGGACGAGTTCGTGAGGACGGCCGTCGGCGAGCCCGCCGCCCCCGCCCCCGCCGCCTCGGTCGCCGTGCGGCTGCGCACGGCGGAGAGCGCGGCGCTCAGCGCCGGCGACACCCAGGCCGTCGCCGAGTCGCTGCTCCGGCACGCCCTCGAACCCCTGGGCGCCGTCGCCGTGGCGATCTGGACCACCGGCCCGGACACCTCGCTGAGCCTGCGCGGCCACGCCGGCTTCGGCCTCGACGAGGCGGCCCGCTGGCACTACGTGCCGCCGGGGGTGACCACCGCGGCCCGCCAGGCGCTCGTCGGGCGCCGCACCGTCCGGTACGCCTCCCTGGCGGCCGCGGGCATCCCCTCGATCGGCCGCGCGCGCCATCCCGACGGCGGCCGGGTCGTCGTCCCCGCCGGAACCGGCGGCCGCATCCACGGCGTCCTGGAGATCTGCTGGGCCCGCCCGCTCGACCCCCTGCCGCAGGCCGTGGAGCGCCAGATCGAGGCCCTCGCCGAGCTCTGTGCCCACACCCTGGAGGCGCTGCCCGAGGCGTCCCCCGGCGGCTTCCCGGACCCCGGCGGGGACGGGGCGCCGGCGCTGGCCGAACTCTCGGACGGGCTCTACGACCCCGCCCTCGTCCTGACCCCCCACCTGGACGAGGCGGGGAAGCTCGTCGACTTCCGCATCCGGCACGCCAACGCGCACTTCCGGGATCCGGCCGGACGGCCCCGCGGCTCCGTCGACGGGGCCCTGCTCCTGGAGGCGTACCCGGCGACGGCGGGCGGCAGCGAACTCTTCGAACGGATCGAGCGGGTCTACGCCACGGGGGAGCCGTTCCGCGCCCGCCGGGTCCGGCTCACGGCCCTGGTGGGCCAGGTGCCGCTCGCCTCGCTCGCCGACATCAGCATCAGCCGGCACGGCGCGAGCGTCCTGCTCATCTGGCGCGTCGAGGACGAGTCGGCACACCTCGCCAGCCTCCTCCAGCACGCCCAGCGCCTCGGCCGGGTCGGCGCCTTCGAGGAGGACGTCGTCGCCGGGGAGATCACCTGGCACGGCCAGCTGTACGAGCTCTTCGGCCGCAGGCCGACGGAGCCGCCGGTCGCCCTGCGCGACCTCGCCGCCCACGCCCACCCCGACGACGCCGGCATCATCCGCCGCTTCCTCCAGAAGGTGCTGTACCAGCGGCGGGTGGGCTCCGCCGCCTTCCGCATGCTCCGCCACGACGGCGTCACGCGGCACATCCGGGTGACCGCCGAACCGGCCCTGGGCACCGACGGCGGTCTCCAGACCGTCCGGGGCGCCTACCAGGACATCTCGGCGCAGCACTGGACCGAGGTCGCCCTCACGGCCACCCGCGACCGGCTGGCGGCGACGGAGGAGGAGGCCGAGGAACGCAACCGGCTCACCCTCCAGCTCCAGCACGCCATCATGCCGCCGGCCAAGCCGCCGCTCGACGCGCCGGGACTCGACGTCGCCGTGCGCTACCGTCCCGCCGAGTCCGAGTCCCTGGTGGGCGGCGACTGGTACGACGCGGTCGTGCTGCCGTCCAAGAAGGTGCTCCTGTGCGTCGGGGACGTCGCCGGCCACGGCGTGGAGGCCGCCACCGGCATGGTGGTGCTGCGCAACGCCCTCCGCGGCCTCGCCGTCACGGGCGCCGGACCGGGGCAGCTGCTGTCCTGGCTCAACAGCGTCGCCCACCACCTCACCGCCCATGTGACGGCCACCGCCGTGTGCGGCATATACGACCCCGGGAGCCGTACGCTGCGCTGGGCCCGCGCGGGGCACCTCCCGCCGGTGCTGGTCCGCGGGGAGGAGGCGCTCGACCTGCCGCTCCTGAGCGGGCTGCTGCTGGGGGCCCTCGCGGAGGTCGAGTACGAGGAGACGGAGCTGCAGCTCGAACCCGGCGACACGGTGCTGATGTACACCGACGGGCTCGTCGAGCGGCGGGACACCGCCGTCCACGAATCCGTCGCCCAGCTGCTCGCCGTCGCCCGGCAGCCGTCCGACAGTCTCGAACGCCGGCTGGACCAGCTGCTGGCGCGCAGCAAGTCGGACACGGACGACGACACGTGCGTGGTCGGTGTCCAGGTGTCGTGACCCCCGTCCGTCCGCCCCAAGACCGACCCCACCCCCCATGGAAAGCAGGAAACATGTCCGAGCGAGTACCGAACCTGGATGTCGACGTCGAGATCCGTGACGACCGCACGGCGGTGCTGACCGTGGAGGGTGAGCTGGACATGGAGACGACCGGCCGGCTGGAGGACCTCCTGGCGGAACAGTTCCGCCAGGGGCGGCGCCGTCTCGTGCTGGACCTGTCCGCCCTCGTCTTCATGGACTCCTCGGGGTTGAACGTCCTGATCAGGGCGGTCAACAGGGCGCGGGAGACCGGCGGCGACCTGTATCTCGCCGCGCCGACGCCGGCCGTGCGCCGCATCCTGGAGATCACCGGCGTGACGACCACGATCCCGCCGCACGACGGCGTGGCGGACGCGCTGGCCGCGGCCGGCGGCGCGAGATAGCGGACGGGTGGCGCGGTCCCCGTGCACGGGACCGGGCTCAGGGAAGAGGAAGAGGAGGACCGTGCACGAGATCGCCGAGATCGAGCAGGCGCTCCGCCGGGCGGCTCCGCACCGGCTCGTGGGGGTCGTCGAGGACGCCCTGAGGGAGCACTGCGGGGTGCTGCGGGTGGAACTCCGGCTGGCCGACTACGGTTTGCGGACGCTCCAGCTCGTCGGGCACGTCTCCGGGGCGGATCCGTCGGTGCCGATCCACGACAGTCCCCAGGGGCGTGCCTTCGGCGCCCAGGAGCCGCACGTGGTCCGGGAGCCCGGGGCGCTCCGGCTCCACCTGCCCGTCACCGTCCGCGGGGACCGGCTGGGGGTGCTGACGGCCGAGTTGTCCGTGGAGGCCGACCTCAGGCCGCTGCTGCCAAGGCTCGCCCAGGTCTGCGAGGCGCTCGGCCACGAGATCCTGGTGGCGGAGCGCGACACGGACCTGTACGTCCTGGCGCGGCGTGCGACGCGGCTCACGCTCGCGGCGGAGATGCAGTGGCAGTTGCTGCCCGGCCGTTCCTGTGCCCGTCCCGAGTTCGCCCTCGCCGCCCATCTGGAGCCCGCCTACGCCATCTTCGGCGACAACTACGACTGGTCGGTCTCGGACGGCCGGCTGACCCTGACGGTCACCAACGGCATGGGGGAGGGCATCGAGGCCGCCCTGCTGACGAACCTCGCGATCAACGCGCTCCGCAACGCCCGCCGGGCCGGCCTCCCGCTGGTGGACCAGGCCGCGCTGGCGGACCAGGCCGTGTACGCCCAGTACCGGGGGGAGGCCTTCGTGTCGGTGCTGCTGCTCTGCTTCGACCTGGCCACGGGCGAGGTGGAGGCCGTGGACGCCGGGTCGCCCCGTCTGTGGCGGCAGCGGGGGCAGGCGGTGGAGCCCATCGGCTTCGAGGCGCAGCTGCCCCTGGGCATGTTCGAGGACACCGTGTACGTGCCCGAGCGGTTCGCGGTGCGGCCGGGCGACCGGCTGCTGTTCGGCAGCGACGGCGTGTACGCGGCCGTCTCGCCCGCGGGGGAGAGCTACGGGGACCGGGCGCTGGCCCGCGCGCTGCGGGGGACGCGGTTGCTGCCGCCCACCCACGTGCCGCAGGCGGTGCTCCGGGAGCTCGCCCTCCACCACGGAGGCAGCCCGCTGGAGGACGACGCCCTGGTCGTCTGCCTCGACTGGCACGGCACCGTGTCAACAGTTGCCGTGTGACAACTGTATCCTTGGGGCAACATCTGGCGGGTGCCCGTGAAGAACGCCGTCAAGGACGACCAGGGGTGGCAATGAGGACATGGGGTGTGCGCCCGGCCGGAGCCGGCGCCGCGCGGGGATCAGGCCGAACTGACGTCCTTCAGCGGCGTGCGGGCGGGTGACGAGGCGGCCGCTCCGCCCCCTCCCACGGCCTCGTGGAACCCGGCGAGCCCCCGCAGCAGCGCCTTGCGGCTCGTCGGCGACATGTCCTCGATGACCGCGAGCAGGGCCTCCTCGCGCTGGGCCCGGAGGTCCCGCAGGTACGCCTTGCCGTGCACGGTCAGGTGCAGCTCCAGCTGCCGACGGCTCACGGGGCTGGGCAACCGCTGCACGAAGCCCAGCGCCTCCAGCCGGTCGCACATGCGGCTCACCGAGGGCGGTGCGGAGCCGAGCAGCTCGCCCAGGGTGCGCAGGCTGATGCCCTCCTCGCGGTCCAGGCTGTACAACACGCGCAGCTGACTCGCCGAGACGGGTGTCGACGACACCATGTCCCGGCCGCGCTCCCACAGCACCTCCAGCAGCTCGATGAGCTCCCGGGCGGACTCGGCCGTCCGCTGCGGTTCCCGCGGCGGCGGGGCGGAGTTGCCGTTCATGCCTGCCGATCCTCCTCGGACGTCCCGGGCCGGGGACAGCGGCCTTGCGACGGACCGGTCATCTCCACATCTCTCCAGAAGGCGGTACGGATCCGGTGGATCGACACGTGACAGTGGAAGGCGCACTGCGCGGGGCGGCACCGCACCTCCTCCTGGACTCCCTCCGTACCAGTCTGGCGCACCTGTACGCCGCGACCTCCGCCGACCTGCTGCTCGTCGACTACGGATTCACGACCCTGTGCCCCGTGGAGCCCGTCCAGGCACCTGCCGGGATGCCGCACGCGCCCGTGGACGCGGGGCCCGCCGGCCGCGTCTTCCGCACCCAGCAACCATATCTTTTCTGCGATGTCGGGCCCACGGCGACCGTTTACCTGCCCGTCACGGTCCGCGGCGACCGATTCGGCGTCCTGGTCGTCGTCCTGCCCGCGGACCGGTCCACCCCGGAGACCACCGCGAGCCTCGCCCGGGTCGCCGAGACCCTCGGACACGCCCTGCGCGTCGCCGACCGCCACACCGACCTGTACCGCCGCACCCGCAGGACGCACGCCCTCAGCGTCGCGGGGGAGATGCAGTGGGACACCCTGCCGGGCCGGGCCTGCACCGGACCGGCCTTCGACCTCCACGCCCACTGGGAGCCCGCGTACACCTCCGGAGGGCACCTCCTGGACTGGAGCGCCACCGAGCGGGACCTGGTGATCGTCGTCGCCGACGGCACCGGCCCCGGCACCCCGGCCGCCCTGGCGAGCACCCTCGCCCTGACGGCGATCCGCAACGCCCGGCGGGCCGGGCTCGACCTGGTGACCCAGGCCAGCCTCACCGACCAGGCGCTCTACGGGCAGTACCGCGGCGAGCACCCGCTCTCCGCCCTGCTGCTCCGGCTCGACCTGACCACCGGCGAGGCCGAGGTGGTGGACGCCGGGTCGCCGACGCTCTGGCGTGTCCGCTCCACCGTGACCGAGCGCATCGAACTGGACCGCCAACTGCCCCTGGGCATGTTCGAGGACACCGTCTACACCCCCCAGCGCCTGCGCCTCCTGCGCGGCGACCGGCTGGTCTTCGTCGCCCACGGCACCGGGGAGCCGACGGCCGGCGACGGGCACGAGGCGCCGGACGGTCCCGTCGCCCGCGCCCTCACCGGCGCACGCCGCCGGAAGGGCGCGGACGTCCCCCGGGCCGTCCTGCGGGCGCTGCACGGGACACCCCGTGGCGCGCCGGACGCCGTCCTCGTACTCTGTCTCGACTGGCGCGGCCACGAGGCCGGAACCCCGGGCGAGGGAGGGCGCGGGGAGCCACGCCGACCGCACCGACGTCCCCTTGACGGGCTGTCGGCGGGCGTGTGATCCGCGTTGCGGGCGGTGTGGGAACCATGAAGAGGGGAAAGGCGGGTACGAAGAGCCCAGCCGCCGACCCAGGACGAGGGGAGTACCAGCGTCATGACGGACGCGATCACCGCGGAACGCGCGGTCCCGGAGCCCCTGCTCTACGCGGGTGCCGTCTACGGCGACGCCGCCCGTGGCGGGGCGATCGCCTCCGCCCGCGCCTTCACGGCCGAGTTCCTCGCGGCCGCCCCGACCGTGCTGCCCGGACCGGTCGATGAGGAGCGCGTCGAGCTCGCGCAGCTGGTGGTCAGCGAACTGGTCACCAACGCGATCCGGCACACGGCCGGCCCCTGCCGGCTCCTCCTCGAACTGGGCCGCGACTTCCTGGAGATCTCGGTCTTCGACCAGGAGGCCGCCGCCCCCGTGCTCCGCGGCCACGACCCCCGCCGCATCGGTCAGCACGGCGTCGAGATCGTCGTCGCCGTCTGCGAGAGGCTGACCGTCGAGCCCGCCCCGGAGGGGAAGCGGGTCCGCGCCCGCCTCTCCCTCCTGTAGGAGTACGCCGCCACCGCGAACCCGCCGGAACGGCGATCGCGCTGACGCCGCGGCCGCGCCGGGGCCGAGCGCAGGCACGGGCCGCGTACCGGGCAGCGCCCGCAAGCCCTCTCGGCCTCCGCACCCTGGGCGAGGCGGCGGAGCCGGTCCCCACCGGGAGGGGTCGACCTCCTGGCAGGCCGCGGCCGCACACCGGCCGTGCAGGTGAGCCTCCTGGCACACGAACAGGGATGCGTGTCCCCGTTCGCCGGACCCTTCGTCCGTCCGTGGAAAGCGGGCGGGACCGCTCCGGGGCGTCACCGGGGCTCTTGCCGCGGACCGCGGGGGACGGGCGCGACGCTCCACCACGTCATCGCCACACCGACACCGAAGATCAGGACCAGCATGACCGGCACGACGGAATCCTTCCGGGAGCGGACCGCGTTCGAGGATCCGACTGACCGCGAACACCGCGCCGAAACGCCTTCCTCCGTCATGAATCCGGAGGACCGGGGAACGCGGAAGGGCAATGACGTCCACGCCGCTCCCCAGGCCGGAACGTCCGTCCCGCGCACCCTGCATCTCGCCAGGCCGGAACGCCCGTCCCTCGCACCCTGCATCTCGACCCGCACGGGAACCTGCTGCTCTCCACCGACGGCACCGCGGAGGCCCGTGACGGCGCGGGCGAACGGTTCGGAGAGGAGCGCCTCGCCGAGGCCGTCGCCGGAGCACCGCTCCTCGGCCCAGCAGGTCGTCGACGCCCTCGCCCGGGCGGTGCGCGACTTCACGGGCGGACACGAGATCGACGACGACCGGGCGGTCCTCGTCCTCACCGCCATCCGAGGGCCGCGTCCGGTGAAGCACCTGGGCCGGAATCGTGCGGGTAGTGGGGGGAAAGGCGGGATGTCCCGGAAGAGGGGGTTGACTTGATGTGCGGCGCCCACTGCGGAAGGGTGGGACGGACGAGCTGTCGTCGAGTGGGAAGGTGGCGGGCCACTACGCGCGGGCCACGCTTATGACTGTTTTCGAAGACGAGTCCGGCCGCTCCCGGGAGACCGCGGGAGCGGGGAGCACCTCCTGGCTCGGGTCGCCGCATCCGGCGGTGGTGGCCGACCGCGAGGGCGGCGTCGTGGAGTTCAACGCCGCCGCGGCCGACCTCTTCCCGCGGATGGGGGTCGGCAAGTGGCTGGACGAGGTCGTCCCGCGATGGCTCGCCGACGCCCACCGGCGGCTGGCCCACCCGGCACGCACACCCGCCGCCGCGGCTCCGGTGCGGGCGGGACCCGCCCCGCTGCGCGGCAGCCACGACGGCCGGCTCCTGAGGGCCCACCCCACCGAGTCCGGCCACGGCGACGTGGCCTGGTGGCTGGTGGACGACTCCGACCTGACGGCGGCGCAGGACGCCCTGCGCACCGAACGGGAGCGCCACGCGATCCTGACCGAGGCGTCCACCCAGCTGCTGGCCTCGCTCAACCCCGACCGCTGCCTGGAGAAGGCGGCCCTGCTCGCCGCCGACCACCTCGGCGACGCGGCCCTCGTGATCTCCCCGCCCGTGCGGAACCGCTACACCGTGGTCACCGCCATGGGCGGTGGATTCGAGCGGACCCAGCTCGCCCTGGACCCGACCCTCGTGCCCGGTCTCGCCGAGGCACTGCAGGGTTTCCCGCCGGTGCCCGCCCGCTGGATCGACCCGGCCGAACTGCCCTCCTGGGCCGTGCCCGAGGGCTGCGGAGGGACCCCCGGGTCCGTCGCCATCACCCCGCTGCCCGGCCACGGCGTGCCCGCGGGCGCCCTGATCCTCCTGCGGCGCGGCGGACAGCGGGCCTTCGACGCCTCGGAGGAGCTCTTCGCCCGGCTGTTCGCCGCCCGCGCCGGCGCCGCCCTGTCGGCCGCGCGCCTCTACGCGGAGCAGGCCCGCATCACGCGCGCGCTGATCGCCGAACTCCTCCCGCCCCAGCTCCACCACGTCGGCGGGGTCGACTTCGCCGGCGGCTACCGCACCTCCCAGGACACCGAGCGGATCGGCGGCGACTTCTACGACGTGCACCCCGGCACCGAGGACGGCCAGGAGACGCTCGCCGTCCTCGGCGACGTGTGCGGCAAGGGGCTGGACGCCGCCGTGCTCACGGGCCGGATCCGCAGCACCGTGCAGGCCCTGTTGCCCCTCGCGGGCAACCACCAGGACGTCCTGCGGCTGCTCAACGGCGCCCTGCTGACCGCCCGGCACACCCGCTTCGCCACCCTGGTCCTGGCCTCGGTGCGGCGCACGGGCGGCCGGGTGCGGCTCCGGCTCACCAGCGCCGGCCACCCCCGCCCGCTCGTCCTGCGTGCCACGGGAGAGGTGGAGGAGGCGGACACCGGCGGGACCCTGGTGGGCGCCCTCCCCGTCGTCACCAGTCGGTCGGCGACCGTGGACCTGTCGCCCGGCGAGACCTGCGTGCTCTACACGGACGGGATCACGGAGGCCCGCGGCGGGCCGCTCGGCTCGGCCATGTTCGGCGAGGACCGGCTGCGCTCCGCGCTCGCCGAGTGCGTGGGGCTCCCGGCCGAGGCCGTCGTCGAGCGCGTGCAGATGATCGCCGGGGACTGGGTGGGCCGCGGTGCTCACGACGACATGGCGGTCGTCGCCATCACCGCGCCGCACACCACCCACCTGTCGGCGGTGAACGGCCACACCCGGGGCAGGTACACCGCATGAGCACGCAGACCGCCCTGTCGACCGCCGACCTCGCCGCCACCCGCCGACAGCTGTGGGCGGCCCTGGAGGCGAGGGACGAACCGGCGGCCGCCGCCGCCGTCCTCGGCGCCCACGAGGCCGGGGTCCCGGCCGAGGACCTCCTCGTCGACGTGATCGGCCCCGTCCAGGCCAGGGTCGGCGCGGAATGGGCCGCCGGCCGCATCGGGGTCGCCCAGGAGCACGCCGCCACCGCCATCCAGGACCGTGTCGTCGCCGCCCTCGCCCACCGCACGGCGGACGGGACCGGTCCCCGGCCGGAGACCGGGGAGGCGCCCCGGCGCGTCACCGTCGCCTGCGTCGACGGCGAGTGGCACGCCCTGCCCGCCCGTCTCCTCGCCGAGGTCCTGCGCGGCCGGGGCTTCCTCGTCGACTACCTCGGGGCGCACGTCCCCACCCCCCACCTCATCGCCCACCTGCACCAGACCGGCACGGACGTCGTCGCCCTCTCGTCCTCCCTCCCGGTCCGGCTCCCGACGGCCCACGCCGCCGTCACCGCCATCCAGGCCATCGGGCTCCCCGTCCTCGTCGGCGGCGCCGCCTTCGGCCCCGACGGCCGCTACGCCCGCCTGCTGGGCGCCGACGGGTGGGCGCCGGACGCCCGGGCCGCCGCCCGTCTCCTCGCCGCCGGCCCGCGGCGGGCGGACGCGGCCGGGCCCGCCGCCGGGGACCTTCCCCACCTCGCCGACCAGGAGTACACCCTGGTCACGCGCGCCCGGACCCAGCTGGTCCGCCAGGTCCTCCAGGGCCTCGAGGACGCGGTCCCGGCGACGGCCTCGTACACCGACCGGCAGCGGGAGCGGACCGCCGAGGACATCGCCCACATCGTCGACTTCCTCGGCGCGTCCCTCTACGCCGACGACGCCGAGCTGTTCACCGGCTTCGTCACCTGGACCGCCGGGATCCTCCGGGCCCGCGGCGTCCCGGGCGACGCCCTGGTCGCCGCCCTCGACCTGCTCGCCGACGCCCAGCACGACTTCCCCCGCACGCGGGCGCACCTCGCCGCCGGGCGCCGCGCCCTCCTCCGCGTACCCGCCCCGCCCGCCCCCGGACCCCACTCGTGAACACCCCCGACCAAATTTTCGAGGTCAAGGCCGTCGCCGCGCCCGACAGGGTCCTGTACGTGACGCTCGCCGGCGACCTGGTCTGGGACGGCGCCGACGAGCTGCTGGACGCGGCCCGGGCCCACCTCGACCCGGCGGAACTCCGCGTCGACTGCGCCGGACTCACCCTGTGCGACTCGACGGGCCTCTCCGCCCTGCTGGCCCTCCACCGGCTCGCCGAGGCCGCGGGCGTCCCGCTGCACCTGGACCGCAGACCGCCCTTCCTCGACCGGCTGCTCCTCCTCACCGGCACGTACGAGCACCTGACGGGCCGGTCCGAGACCGCCGGGCCCGACGGCGACACCCCGAGCGGCGCGGCGGAGGGCCCTCGTCCCACCGGTCCCTGACGGCCTTTCACGACGTTCACGCGATCCTCACACCATCGGCACATCCGCCACGGCGGCACGAGGTGTAACAGAGACGGGACGGGTCAAGCGGACACCGCACCCGCTCGCTGACAGCCTTTCAGCCGGAGGACCCCACATGCTCCAGCACCCCGTCGCGCCGCTCCCCGCACCGCGCGTCCTCACCCGGCCCATGGCCATGGAACTGCTCACCCCGGACCTGGCGGTCCGGATCGACACCACCGTCGGCTACGACTCCCGTGACCCCCACGCCCTGACCATCGCCTTCCACCTCCTCGGCGAGGACCCGGTGGTGTGGCGCGTCGACCGCGAGATGATCCTCACCGGATCGCTCCGGCCCACCGGCGACGGCGAGGTCCGGCTCGGTCCCGCCCCCGACGGCGGACTCCTCCTGAAGCTCGGGCCGGCGGGGCAGCGCGCCGTCGTCAGGTGCGAGCAGGAGGCACTCGACCGCTTCGTGCGCGACACCTTCGTCCTGGTGCCGCAGGGCACGGAGGAACGCCACATCGACTGGGGGCCGCTGCTCGCGTCCCTGAGGCGCTGAAGTGCGGTGCGCCGGACCGCCCGTACGGGGACGGCCCCCGTCCGCGTACGGAACCCGTGGAGCGGTTCCCTCGTCGTCCGGGCCGCGCTGCTCGGGAACCGGCGACGAGACGTCGTGCACGGTGCCGTGCAGGCGTTCGAGGTTCCCTCCGCCCGTCGACCGGGGTGAAGGAACCGACCGAGAAAACGTGAGAAGTTGTTGGGTGTGGACGTGAGAAGACCGGGTAGGCGAGCAACCTCGGGGCCACGCGTCCCGCTGAGGAATACACGTGAGAGGGGAATGGTGTGACGGTCACCGCGATGTCGACCACGGGACTCGAGGCCGGAGCGGGGGCGCTGCCGCAGATCCCGGACACGCTGGCGGTCGCGCCCAAGGACGCGAGGGCCCTGTCGAAGGTCTTCTTCCGGGAGCTGGCGACGCTGGAGGAGGGGACGCACGAGTACCAGTACGCGC
>NZ_JBWKCA010000048.1:0-19882 GCF_056436715.1 Streptomyces sp. NPDC043176 | reverse complement strand
GAGTTGCCTACGCGTCACGACCACAGTCCTACCGGGTTCCACCCCACGAAGAGCACAGAACCCGGCAACTGATCACGACATCACACAGGCCCTAGTGCAGCAGGTCGATCAGGCCCTGGCGGCCGAGCAGTTCGAGCTCGTCGAGGGCCACGACCGCGCGGGCCGCCGCCTCCGGGTCGGAGGCGGCGAGACCGCTCGCCGCGAACTCGTCCTCGTCGAGCCGCAGGACCTCGCTGCCGTCCGCCGACACCCACAGGTCCAGGTCCAGGTCCTCGACCACCACGCCCGAGCCGTCGATCACGGCCGGACGGGTGATGTCGCAGTACCAGCCCTTGAGCGCGCCCTCGGCCGACCAGACCTCCTTGACCGTGAACCAGCGGTCGCGCCAGTAGTGCTCCACGAACACGTCACCCGGCTCGAACCGTACGAAGCCGAAGTCCCGCACGCCCTCGGCCGCCCACGGGGCACGCACCGAGAGCCGGGCGCCGTCCTCGGTGAGCACCTCGGCCGGGTAGCGGATCTTCGTCCGGCCCGCCTTCGTCAGGGTGACCTCAACCGATCGTCCGGACATGCCGTACCTCCCGTACCGCGATCTCGTAGCCGAACCACTTGTTGACTGCCAGCATCGGCTCGTTGCCGGTGTCGTTCCCGGTGAACGCCTCCGTACAGCCGGCCGCGCGGGCCCGGTGCAGCGACGCGTTCTTGACGAGCTTGGCGAGCCCGCGGCCCCGGAACGCGGGCGAGGTGCCCGTCATCCCCGAGCAGTACCGGCCGAGGCCGTCCGTCTGCGCCGCGCTGAACGCGGCCGGCACGCCGTCCACCACCGCGACCGTCGTCAGCGCCCGGTCGAACAGCGGATGCTCCCAGGTGGTCGCCCGCCAGTGCGCGTAGTCGTCCAGCTCCATGCCCACGTCGCCCGGCTCGTCGGCCGTCGTCAGCGCGTCCAGCTCGAACAGCGGCCGCGGGTCGGCCGCGAAGTCCTCCGCCGTGAGCAGCTCGACACCGGCCGGCGGCGCCTGGAGCGGCGGCAGGGACGCGGTGGCGAGGTCGAGCCGGAGGAAGTACGCGGAGCGGCTGGGGGTGTACCCCCGGCGGCCGGCCCAGGCGAGGTCCTGCGGCGTGTCCAGGACCCAGCTGTACAGGGTCCGCGCGCCCCGCTCGGCCAGGTGCTCCTCGGCGGCGCGCAGCAGCAGCCCCCCGGCGCCGCGCCCCAGGTGCGCGGGGTCCACGTACACGTTGACGGAGCCGATGCCGGGCTCCGGGGCGTCATGGGCGATCCGCACCTGCGCGGTACCGATGATGCCGCCGTCCTCGGTCACCGCGACGAGCGGACGCTCGTGGCCGGCGGGGTGGGCGTGCGCCCAGTCGAACGCGAACTGCTCGGCGGTCGCGAGCATGAACGGGAGCGCGGCACGGCGGACCCGGGCGAAGCCCTCGGCGTCCCCGGCCGTCACCTCACGGACGATCACAGTCATGTGGCCGCACGCTACGGGCCGGGGGTGCGCCGCCGCCTCCCATTTTCCGGTGGGGTGGGGGCAGAATCGGCGGGGTGACACTCACCATCGCCGTGGACCACGGATCCACCACCGCTCCGTACGAACAGCTGCGCGCCCAGATCTCGGAGCGGGCCCGCTCGGGCAGACTGCCGGTCGGATACAAGCTGCCGACGGTACGAGGGCTCGCGGAACAGCTGGGCCTCGCAGCGAACACGGTCGCCAAGGCCTACAAGGCGCTGGAGGCGGACGGGGTCATCGAGACGCGCGGGCGGCACGGGACCTTCGTCGCGGCCGCCGGCGACGCCGCCACCCGCCGGGCCGCCACCGCCGCCGCCCAGTTCGCAGAAGAGGCCCGCCGCCTCGGCCTCAGCCGCGAGGCGGCGGAAGCGGCACTGAACGAGGCACTCCGCGCCGCCTACGACAGCTGAGACGCCCAGGGGCCTGTGTGCGCACAAGGCCCCTCGGGTCAGGCCCCTGCGGGCCCGGAGGGACGGACCCCTGCGGGCCCGACGGGGCCCGCCCCTCCGAACCCGGCCCCTTCGGGCACAGGGCCCTACAGGTACAGTCCCGCGCTCGCCGTGCGGGGCTCCGGAAGTTCCGCGGGGGACGTGCCGCGGCGGAGCGCGAACAGCTCCGCCAGCGTCGCGCCCTCGCGCGGCACGTCCTCCTCGCGTCCGAGCCACGCCACCGACTCCGTCCGGGTCAACGGACCGACCTCGATGCGGGCCAGGCAGCGGCCCGGGCGGACGACGGCCGGGTGGAGCCGCTCCAGGTCCTCGTTGGTGGTGACGCCGACCAGGACGTTGCGCCCCTGCCCGAGCAGACCGTCCGTCAGGTTGAGCAGCCGTGACAGGGCCTGCCCCGCCGTGTGCTTCGCCTCGCCCCGGATCAGTTCGTCGCAGTCCTCCAGGAGCAGCAGCCGCCAGCGGCCCTTCGCCGTGCCCTCGTCCTCGCCGATGGCGATGTCCATCAGATACCCGACGTCGTTGAAGAGCCGCTCGGGGTCGAGCACGCAGTCCACCTGGCACCAGTCGCGCCAGGACCTGGCCAGGGTCCGCAGCGCGGACGTCTTGCCCGTCCCCGGCGGGCCGTGCAGCAGCAGGAGCCGGCCGGCGATGGAGTCCGGGGTGACCTTCATCAGCCGGTCCATGGACTCGGCCACCGGCGCCGAGTAGTTGGGCCGCACCTCGTCCCAGGTGCCGGCGCTGATCTGCCGGGTGGTCCGGTGCGGGCCGCGCCGGGGGGACACGTACCAGAACCCCATCGTCACGTTCTCGGGCTGCGGCTCCGGCTCGTCCTTCGCGCCGTCGGTGGCCTCCTTGAGGATCCGCTCCGCCAGCTCCGCGTCGGCGGCCGTCACCGTGACGTCCGCACCCCGGTTCCAGCGCGAGATCAGCAGCGTCCATCCGTCGCCCTCGGCGAGCACGGCACTGCGGTCGTCGTCCTTCGCGGCCCGCAGCACCCGCGCGCCCGCCGGGAGCAACGTCGCCTCGGGCTTCACCCGGTCCACGGTGGTGCTGTGCGAGTGGGGCTGCTCGCCGGTCGCGAAGCGGCCGAGGAACAGCGCGTCGACGACGTCCGACGGCGAGTCGCTGTCGTCGAGGTTGAGCCGGATCGGCAGCGACCGCTGCGGCTCTGACGGTTCCGGTGGGGTGTCAGCCATGGCGCCCATGATCCGGCAACCGGGCATTCCGTGCACCGTGTTTTGAAGGGGGTCTTCTCCCCGGTCGCCGGCATGGCCGTACGCCGTGACGGCGGTCGGACGGCCCGCCGCCGCGCCCGTCCGGGCAGTCCGCCCCATGCGGCCGGTCCGGACGTCACGCCCTGGCGGTCGGCCCTGGCGTCACGTCCCGGGGGCCCGTCCTGGCGGTCGGTCCGGACGTCACGCCCCGGCGGTCGGCCCTGGCGTCACGTCCCGGCGGCCCGTCCTGGGAGCCCGTCCTGGCGTCACGTCAGATCCAGTGGCCTCGCACCGCGCCCCGGGCGCGTCGCGCCAGCGCGAACCCCTTCGTCATGGCCCGGTCCGCCGCGAAGTTCCGTGCGACGGCCCGGCCCTCCACGAGCCGGGTGAACTCCTGGAGGCCGGTGGACCGGCGCACGGTCACCCGCTCCAGCGCGTACGGCCCCTGGCGGCGGCGGGCCAGCGCGTTGCCGACGGCGAGCGCCTGCGCGAACCCGGCCTCCCGGACCGCGTGGCGGACCCGGCGGCTGGAGTACCCGTACGGATAGGCGAAGGAGACGGGGGCGGTCCCGAGCTCCTCGCCGACGATCTCGTGGCAGCGCAGCGCCTCGAAGCGCAGCCGCCGCGCGTCGAGCTGGTCGAGCTGCGGATGGGTGTGGCTGTGCCCGCCGATCTCCGTCCCGGCGTCGGCCAGTTCGCGCACCTGGGCCCAGTCGAGCATCGTGTCGAGCGCGCCGCCCCCGTCGTGCTTCCCCCGGAGCCAGCCCGTGGAGACGAAGACGGTGCTCGCGAAGGAGTGCTTGGCGAGCACCGGCAGCGCGTGCCGGTGCATGCCCTCGTACCCGTCGTCGAAGGTGACGAGGAGCGGCCGGGCGGGCAGCGGTCCGCCGGAGCGCCAGGCCGCGGCGAGTCCCGCGGTCGTCAGCGGTGTGAACCCGCGCTCGGCGACCACCTCCATCTGCGCCGCGAAGGCCTCCGGGGTGACCGAGAGGCCCCGGGTGGCGGGTGCCGGGTCCCGGTCGACGGCGTGGTACATCAGGATGGGCACGGCGGCCCGCGCCCCTTCCGCCCCGGCCCCGGTCACGCGACGGCTCCTTCCGCACCCCGCGCGGCTTCGCGTACGGCCCCGGTGCCGCCCGTCTCGGGCGCCGGTTCGATGGGACCCCAGGAGAACGTGGTCCCGCCCCGCCGGGCCCGCAGCTGCCCGAGCGCGTATCCGCCGGCCGCGAGGGTCACGCCGGTCAGGATGGCCCCGGCGCGGCCCGCGCCGCCGAAGCGGCCGCGCAGCGCGTCGGCCGCGCCGCGGAGCACCCCGGCGGGCAGCACCCGGGTCGTGTAGCGCCGCTCGGACTCCAGGCCCTTCTGCGTGCCGACGCTCCGGGCGACCAGTGCCTTGGAGAGCCCTTCGGCGTACACCCGGGTGCGGAAGTAGCGGAAGCGCTCGCGGGCGGCGGGCACCTTGTGGTGGATGACCGCCCGGTCGTCGATGAGCAGGACTGCCCCGGGCAGCGCCTTGGCGAGCCGGATGCACAGCTCGGTCTCCTCGCAGCCGAGGGGACGCCGGTCGCCGTCCCGGCCGATGCCGGTGGCGAAGCCGCCCGCCGCGTCGAAGGCCGTACGGCGGAAGGAGGCGTTGCCGCCGAGCACGTTGCGCACCGGGACCCGGCCCGGGGGCAGGCCCCGGTACGTACAGCCGACCACCCAGTCGAACTCCTCCGGGAACCAGGCCGGGCGGTGTCCCGAGGCCCAGGCGGGCAGGGTGCGTCCGCCGACGGCCATCACACGGGGGTCGTCGTAGGCGGCGGCGAAGTGGTGCAGCCAGTCCGGCTCGGCGACGGCGTCGTCGTCGAGGAAGGCCACGAAGTCGCCGCGGGAGGCGGCGATTCCGGTGTTGCGGCCGGCGGAGAGGCCGCGGGGGCCCGCGTTGGCGAGCACCCGCACCTCCCCGCGGAGCCGCTCGTCCGCGTACTCCTCGGTGAGCCGGGAGAGCAGCCGCTCGTCGTGGTCGACCTCCTGCACCTTGAGACCGGCCTTGACGACCCGGATGTTGATGAGGGTCTCGATCTCGAATCCGGTGCAGTCGAGGGTGATCTTGTCGAGGCAATGGCGCCAGAAGGCGTTGTATCCGTAGCAGAGGTCGGTGTAACGGGCGCCGAACTTGCGGTTGACGAGCGTGCAGAGCGCCCAGTTGCCGAGTCGGCGAACGGTCGTCATGTCGTCGGTGCCGCCGCCGTTGGCGAAGCGGGAGCCCTTGGCGAAGTCGGCACCCCGACGAGGGCGGCGACGTAGGAGACGATCTCCTGGCCGTCGGCGGAGCCGTCCGCGTCGACCATGACGATGATGTCGCCCGTGCAGGCGGCGAAGCCGCTGATCAGCGCGTCGCCCTTGCCCTTGCCGACCTGCTTCACGACCTTGACGTCCGGCCGGAGTTCTCGCGCGACGTCCACGGTGTCGTCCGTGGAGTTTCCGTCGACGAGGACGACTTCGTGAATCCATTCCGGCAGCGTCTTGAAGACGTACAAAAGATTTCCGCCTCGTTCATTGCGGGAATGACGACGCTCACCGGCGGCGTGATCGCCAAATGCGAGGTGATGGCCCGGTACTGGGCGGCTATTCGAATCGGGTCGGTCATTTCTTGGCCCGTGACGGCCGGGCGCAGGAACGAGCTCATGGGTCCGGTTTCCCTCTCGTCCGGTGGGCGGCCCACCCCTTGGGCCGCCCGGTGGTCTGTCCGGTTCGAAAGGGGGGTTCCCGCCCGCCCGCACGGAAGCGATCTCCTTGCAGGATCGGCGAGTTGGCATGACTGGCCGCGCGGTACCCGCGACTCGGCGCACGTTCGAACACCGAGCACGGCACCCCCCTACCGCGCCCCACGACCGGTCCATCGCGACGCCAGGCCCTCCCCAGAGCTGCTTTGCGTGATGGATCGGTGTGAGTGAGATGTACGACGGTATTGATGAATGAGACTGTGGGGCAAGTCCCGGATCTGTGGCCCCATTTTCCGCGCTTTGGCGAAGCTGCGCCGATCAGATACACGGGCTCCCTGATCGGATTCGATCAATCCGTTTACCCGGGGCGAACGATGGGGGCGGAGCCGCACTCCTGTGCATTGTCGTGTGAATGTGTCGCGATTCCGTTCGACCAAAAAGCGGGAGCGGAGGGTCCGGTTCCTGGAGTGGCCGAATCTCGACGGTCACTGACGGAGGATCGGCCGTCGTTCGCCCCCACTTTTGACATGAACACTTCCGGTGAGGGCGATCCGATGCTACTACCTGGTAACGCAGAGATCCTGCTACAGGGAGGTTCCATGAGACTGTCCCGATTCACCGCGCTCTCGTCCTCGCTCCTGCTCGGCGCCGTCCTCGCCCTCACCGGGGCGAGCGCCGCGCAGGCCGCCGAGACCGCCGCACTCGACTATGTGGCGCTGGGCGACTCGTACTCCTCCGGCGTCGGTGCCGGCAGTTACGACAGTGCCAGCGGCGACTGCAAGCGCTCCACGAAGGCGTACCCGGTGCTGTGGAAGAACGCGAACGCCCCCTCGTCGTTCGCCTTCACCGCCTGCTCGGGCGCCCGAACGGGTGATGTGACCGCCAATCAGCTCGGACCCCTCTCGGCCGCCACGGACCTGGTGTCCCTCACGATCGGGGGAAATGACGCCGGTTTCGCCGACGTCATGACGACCTGTGTGCTCCAGTCCGAGTCCACCTGCATCAACCGTGTGAATCAGGCCAAGAGCTACGTGGACACCACGCTTCCCGGCAAGCTCGACTCCGTCTACAACGCCATCAGGAACAAGGCTCCCGCCGCGCGCGTGGTCGTCCTCGGCTACCCGCGCTTCTACCAGCTGAGCGGCAGCTGCATCGCCGGCCTCAGTGAGGGCGAGCGCAGCGCCATCAACGGCGCCTCCGACTACCTCAACGCCGCCGTCGCCAAGCGCGCCGCCGACCACGGCTTCGCCTTCGCCAGCGTCGTCCCGGCCTTCACCGGACACGAGATCTGTTCGGGCTCCGCCTGGCTCCACAGCGTCAACTGGCTCAACATCGGGGAGTCCTACCACCCGACCGCCTCCGGCCAGTCCGGCGGCTACCTGCCCAGCTTCAGGGGCGCGGTGTAACCGGCCCCTCGCCCGCACCCGAGGCGCCGGATCCGGCCGGAGCGGTGCTCGTCGCCCCGCCCCCACCCGGACCGGCGCCCGAACCGTCGTCCCGTACCGCCTGATACGTCAGCGCACCCGCGATCAGCAACACCCCGGCGACCCCGGCCACCAGGACGTGCCCCCGCCGGGGCGCGCCGGTCCGGGGGCCCCGGGCCCGGGACGGAGACCGGCCCTCGGCGGGAACGGAGACGCCCGCGCCTCCCGGCCCGTTCGCCCCTTCGCCTCCGGGGCCGCTCCCCGGCCCGTTCGCCCCTTCGCCTCCGGGGCCGCTCCCCGGTCCGCTCGCCCCTTCGCCTCCGGGGCCGCTCCCCGGTCCGCTCGCCGCGGAACCGCCGTGAACCGTGCGGTCGTTGTCCGCGCCTGCGCCCCCCGGACGGGACGGCTGCGCGGGTCGCGGAGACCGCCCGGCCAGTCGCTCCAGTTCCCGTTCGATCCGGTCCGCGGCGCCCGGTGGGGCCACGGCCTCCCCGCCCGGCGGCGTATCGCCCAGCAGCTCCTCGACCAAGGCGCCCAGAGGGCCGGGCCGGTGGCCGGCCGTGGCGTCGAGCAGCGCGCCGAGCGACCGCAGGTCGGCCGCGGCACCCGCAGCACCCGCACCTGGCTTACCCGCCGTACCCGCCGTGCCGGTCGCCCCTGGCGTACCCGTCGTACCCGCCGTACCCGCCGTGCCGGTCGCGCCGTCGGCTCCGGTGACCGGACCGGCGCCCGGACCCGCGCCGGCGCTCGGGTCGGTGCCGAAGCCCGTGACGACCACCCGGCCGTCGTTGCCGAGCAGGACGTGCTCCGGCGTCACGCCCCGGTGCGGGACGCCCGCCTCCCGGGCGGCGCGCAGGGCGCCGAGGACCTGGAGGCCGACGCGCGCGGCCTCGCGCGGGGGCAGCGGGCCGCTCGCTTCGAGGGTCTCGGCGAGCGTGAGGCCGCGGACCAGTTCCATCACCACCCAGGGCCGGCCGTCCTCGGTGGCGACGCCGTGGACGGCCACCACGGAGGGATGGGAGAGCCGTGCCGCCGCGCGCGCCTCGCGCTCGCGGCGCGCGTAAAGGAGGGGAACGTCGTCGGCGGGGACGCCGTCCGGGACCCGCAGCTCCTTGAGGGCGACCTCGTGCCCGCGTGTCTCGTCCAGGGCGCGCCAGACGGTGCCCGTCGCCCCCTCGGCGAGGACGTCCAGAAGCCGGTAACGACCCGCGATCACCGTCATGGGACCACGGTAGCCCGAGGGGTGCCCTCCTGCCCCCGGTCCGTCGCCGGGAGCGCTGCGACGATCTTGGTGTCGGAGATCACACCGGCCTTCGTGGCCGCGGCGGCGGGTCGGGAGTGCAGGATGGTTCGTGACGGTTCGGCAGGTGTTCGAGTGCTGTCCAACTCGCCCTGGAATCAGATGGATTCGGACAGTGACCGTCAACCCCCGTACGGGTGCGGTGAATCCCGTCGGCGGGATACACGCGTGTGACGGTGGGGCGATAGGGTTAACCTGCCCGGGCCGGGTGCCCTTGTACGGGTGGGGAGTGACATGGAACAGATAGCAATGCGCAGCAGGCCGCGAGTGCCTGCCATCACCTGCGGGAGCAGCGCGACCAGTTCGCGACTGGACCGCCATCTCGCGGTGCTCGGCGGCCCCGCCGTGCCCCAGCGCGAGGTGGCCGAGGCGACGCTGCTGATGCGGGAACTCACGGCGCGTACACACGAGCCGGCGGTGCACGGTCACCGCAGCCGCAGTGCGCGGGTCTCCCTCTTCGCCCCGCTCCGCCGACTCCGCCGCTCGCTCTTCGGCGCGCGCCGCTAGGGGGCGTCTTGCCGATCATGCCAGGCTGATCGACAAGACACCCCTGGCGACACCCCGGGCCGCCCGACCGGCCCCGACTGCGACTACGCCGGACGTGTCCCCGCCCGTCCGGCGTTCAGTCGTGTCCGGAGCGCCGTGGCGCCCGGCGGCCCGTGCCCGGTTCCCCGTCAGGCGATCACGCCGGTGCTCCGCAGCTCCTTCAGCTCCGCCTCCGTCACGCCGAGTTCGGCGAGCACGGTGTCGGTGTCCTGTCCGAGGGCCGGGATCCGGTCCATGCGCGGCTCCGGCGCGTCCGGGAAGACGATCGGCGGCAGCAGCGAGCGCAGCGGTCCGACCGGCGATTCCACTTCCCGCCAGCGGTCCCGGGCCGTCAGCTGGGGATGGTCCGCGAGCTCGGCCACCGAGTTGAGGCGGGCGCAGGCGATGCCCGCCGCGTCGAGCCCGGCGAGCGCCTCGGCGGCCGTCAGCGGGGCCAGCGCCTCCGCCACGACCGCGTCCGTCGCCGCGCGCCCCGCCACTCGCGCGGTGTTGGTCGCGAACGCCGGATCGTCGGCGAGACCGGGCCGGCCGAGGACCTGCTCGGCGAGCCGCCGCCACTCCCGGTCGTTCTGCACCGAGAGCAGCACCAGGCCGCCGTCGGCCGTCGGATAGGCGTCGTACGGGGCGATGACCGCGTGGGCGAGTCCCGTACGCGCCGGGGCGGCGCCGCCGTGGGCCCCGTGGTGCAGCGGATGGCCCATCCACTCGGCCAGCGAGTCGAGCAGGGAGACCTCCACCGGACCGCCCCGGCCGGTGGTGCCGCGCCGGACGAGGGCGGCGAGGACGCCCGAGAAGGCGTACATCCCGGCCGCGATGTCGGCGGCCGGGATCCCGGACTTGACCGGCTGTTCCGGGGTGCCGGTCACCGACACCAGACCCGCCTCGCACTGGACGAGCATGTCGTACGCCCGCCTGTGCGCGTACGGTCCCGCCGCGCCGTATCCCGAGACGTCCACGGCGATCAGCCACGGGTGCGCGGCGCAGAGCGTGGCGGCGTCGAGGCCGAGGCGGGCGGCGGCCCCCTGCGCGAGGTTCTGCACGAAGACGTCGGCACCGGCCACCATCCGCCGGACGAGGGCGAGGCCCCGGGGGTCCTTGAGGTCGACGGCCACGGACTCCTTGCCGCGGTTGCACCACACGAAGTGGGAGGCGAGGCCGCGCGCCGCCGTGTCGTAGCCGCGGGCGAAGTCCCCGCCGTCCGGACGCTCGATCTTGACGACACGGGCGCCGAGGTCGGCGAGCTGCCGGGTGGCGAAGGGGGCGGCCACGGCCTGTTCGACGGCGACGACCGTGACCCCTTCGAGGGGAAGTGGCTGGGTGCTCATGACAGCCCTGCCTACCCTGCCGGTCCGGCTCCTGTCATCAGGAGGTATGTCACGCGAGCCTCATGGGGCAGACGGCGACCGGGTGCTGCCCGCACCTCGCCGGACTGCTCGCCGAGGCCCCCGCCGCCCCCGTCGACGCGGACGAGGTCTTCGCGATGACCCTCGGCCGTCTCCTGGAGTCCTTCGCGCCGCCCGCCGGGGGAGGCCGCGTCACAGGAGCATGAACTGCCCCTCCGGGCCCTCCTCCTGGTGGTCGAGCACGGACGCCGGGCGGCGGGCGCGATCCGGCGGCGGCAGGATTCCGGCTTCGCGGAGGGCGGCGGCGCCGAAGCGCCCGTCGGCGGGCGGTGTCGTGCGCTCGGCCAGCGCCGACCGTTCCGGCTCGCGGGTCCCGAGCAGCGCCAGGACGGTGATCAGGTCGAGGAGTTCCGAGGTCCACTCCTGAGGCCACTCGCCAGGCCCGATCGCCTCCAGCGATCCGGGCTCCGCACGGGCGGTCCGGTGCGCGAACCACTGCTCGAGGACCCGGACCCCGCCGACCCGGTAGTCCCAGGCCTCGGCCGGTACGGGGGAGACGCGGCCGCCGTCGAGGCCGAGGACCTCGTCCTGGGGGTCGTACGTCATGGCCGCCGGCCGGGCCGGAACCGCCGCCCGCACATAGGGCCGTCGGCCGCCCGGGAGCCGCGGCTTCGTCCCGCTGAGGGCGCCGCGCGTCTGCACGTCGACGAGCTCCCGCCCGAGGGCCACCCCCGCCGCCCACACCGCCGGGTCCTCCGGCAGCGGCACCCGGCACCCGGCGGGGGAGGGGAGGGCCGCCGCCACCGTCCACGCCAGCCACTCCCGCGCGTCGACCTCGTGCCCGTACCGCTCCCCGAGGAGGGCGAGGAGACCAGGAGCGAGATTGGGCTCGCGGCCGCCGGGGCGCCGGAACAGCGGCCGGATGCGGCCCGGGCGGCCCGCCGGGGAACGGCCCTCGGGCAGGGCGGCGGTCACCAGGAGCGCGGGACCGGCGGCCCCGGGCACGTACCCCTGCTCGACGGCGAAGAGCTGCGGCTCGCCGGCCACCCGCCACAGTTCCGGGCGGGCGGCGTCGATCAGGCGGTGGTCGGGCAGCAGCCACTGCTCGTCGAACGGCCCGTGCGCGACCCGCACCGGCGCCGGGCACGGGCCGGACTCGCGGGCGAAGCGCACCGTGCCCGTCCGCTGCCCGGGCAGCGCCGCCACCGCGCTCACCGGCGTACGCGCCCGGCTCGGCCGGAACAGCGCCTCCCGCTCGGCTCCCTCGGCCGCCGTCAGCCGGTCCCAGCGGGCCCGCAGGGTGCGGACGTCCGGGGCCACGATCCACGGCCGCCCGAACCGCAGCGGGGCCACGGACCACGGCATCAGCTCGTCGAGGAGGGGCGGCTCGTCATCGGCGCGGGGGGCTTCCGTCACGCCCCGCATGCTAACGACGGCTGTCCGTGGGCTTCCACCCTCACGGCTGCCCCCCGTGGTCTTGCCGCCGCCGTCACTGCGCGGCCGTCGTCGGTGAGGGGGCGGCGCCACTGTGCGGGCGCGCGGCCACCGTGCGGCCGTCGTCGGTGAGGGCGGGGCGCCACCGTGCAGGCGCGTGGCCACCGTGCGGCCGTCGTCAGCGAAGGTGTGGCCTCACTGCGCTCCCACGGTGACCGTGAAGGAGAAGCGATCACCGCGGTAGCGGATGCGGGCCACGTCGACGACCCTGCCGTCCTCGTCGTAGGTCACGCCGGTGTAGTGCAGGATCGGGGAGAGCAGCGGGACCTGGAGGAGGGCCGCCGTCTCCGGGTCGGCGAGGCGCGCCTCGACCGTGTCGGTGATGCGGCTGATCCGCACCCCGACGACGTCGCGCAGCACCTTCGTCATCGGCCAGCGCACCAGATCGGCCGGATCGATCGCGGCGGCGAGTTCGGGGAGCACCGCGTTCTCCGCCCAGTTGGTGGGCTCGTCGCTCTCCCCGTCGCGGCGCAGCCGCCGGTACGCCACGACCTCCGGAACGTCCGGGAAGTACTCCGCGAGCTCCCCGGGCACCGGTTCGGGGCCGTGCCCGAGGACCGTCGTCCGCTCGCCCGACTGCTGGGCCACGATCGTGTCGATCGAGCCCAGCAGCCGGCGCGGGGTGGACCGCCGGGCGCCCGGCTCGATGAACGTGCCGCGCCGCCGGTGCCGGCTGATCAGCCCCTCCTCCTCCAGCTCCTTGAGGGCCTGGCGCATGGTCAGCACGCTCACGCCGTAGTGGGCGGCGAGCTGCTCCTCGGTGGGCAGTCGCAGCGAGGCATCGGGCGTGCGGCCCAGTATCGAGGCGCGCAGCGACTGCGAGACCTGATACCAGAGCGGCAGCTTGCGGTTCAGGACCAGCGAGTCGGGTGCGAAGGCGGTCACGGGTTCTCCGTACGAAGGCTACGGGCTTACGGCCGAGACATTACGGCCGGAAGTGGCGCTCCAGACCCTGCCATACGTCGTCGTATCCCTTCTGCAGGTGGTCGGCGTCCGCGGCCTGCGAGGTCGCGGTCATCGGCCAGCGGGTCTCGAACATGAAGGCAAGGCCGTCGTCGATCTTCTGCGGCTTCAGTTCGGCGGCGCTGGCCTTGTCGAAGGTCTCCCGGTCGGGGCCGTGCGCGGACATCATGTTGTGCAGCGAGCCGCCGCCCGGCACGAAGCCCTCCGCCTTGGCGTCGTAGGCGCCCTCGATCAGGCCCATGTACTCGCTCATCACGTTGCGGTGGAAGTACGGCGGGCGGAACGTGTCCTCGCCGACCAGCCAGCGCGGGGCGAAGACCACGAAGTCCACGCCCGCGAGCCCCGGGGTGTCGGAGGGCGAGGTGAGGACCGTGAAGATCGACGGGTCGGGGTGGTCGTACGAGATCGTCCCGATGACGTTGAACCGGCGCAGGTCGTAGACGTACGGGGTGTGGTTGCCGTGCCAGGCGACGACGTCCAGTGGGGAGTGGCCGTACGTCGCCGACCAGAGGTTGCCGCAGTACTTGTTGACCACCTCGACCGGGCCCTCGACGTCCTCGTACGCGGCGACGGGGGCCCGGAAGTCGCGGGCGTTGGCCAGGCCGTTGGCGCCGATCGGGCCGAGGTCGGGGAGCTGGAAGGGGGCGCCGTAGTTCTCGCACACGTAGCCGCGGGCGGTCTCGTCGAGCAGCTCGACGCGGAACCGGACCCCGCGGGGGATCAGCGCGACCTCGCCCGGGTACGCGGCGAGCAGGCCCAGCTCGGTGCGGAGCAGCAGACCGCCGCGCTCCGGGACGATCAGCAGCTCGCCGTCCGCGTCGCCGAAGACCCGCTCCATGGACGCGTTGGCGTGGTAGAGGTGCACCGCCATGCCGGTCCGCTGGGCCGCGTCGCCGTTCCCGCCGAGGGTCCACAGGCCGGCCAGCCAGTCGGTGCCGGGTGCCGGGTCCGGCAGCGGGTTCCAGCGCAGCCGGTTGGGGTCGGGCACGGTCTCGGTGAAGGGGGCGCCGCGCAGCGCGCCGTTGTCGGTCCGGGTGAACGGCGGGTGGGCCGCCGACGGGCGGATCCGGTAGAGCCAGGAGCGGCGGTTGTGGGACCGCGGCTCGGTGAAGGCGCTGCCGCTGAGCTGCTCGGCGTAGAGGCCGAGGGGCGCGCGCTGCGGCGAGTTGCGGCCGTCCGGCAGAGCACCCGGGACCGCCTCCGAGCTGTGCTCGTTGCCGAAACCGGTGCTGTAGGTGAGCGCCTCGGCCGTCTTCCTGGCCTGCTCCGTGGTCATCGCCCGCTCCTGTCCTGAGCCCCTGTTCCGAGGCCGCAAGGGAATCCTATGGATGACCGTAGGATTCCGCGCGGCTCCCGTCAACGGGGCACGTGCCTCCATGTGATCTCTCCCCGGTTTCGCGGACCTCGGCACGAGTCCGTACAGGTGTCCGCGCCCGTACATGTGCGCTCCTGCGCGGTCCCCGCGTGAGGCCCCGCGTGAGGCCCCGCGTGAGTCCGTGCATCGAGCCCGTGCATCGAGTCCGTGCACGAGGGGGTCAGAAAAGATGAACAATGCTCTACTCTCACGCGCATGTCCTGGACCCGAAGACTCGTTCTCGCGCTCACGGTCGTGCTCGCGGCGCTCGCCGCGGCCCTGCTCACCGCACCCGGGGCCCAGGCCCACGAGGAGCGGCCCGTCACCCTGCCCGACGGCACCGGCAGCGTGCCGAAGCTCCGCACGGGCGAACCCGACCTCCTCGTCTGCAAGACCGACCGCGCCGACTTCGAACGCCGCGTCGCCGGCTTCCCGGCCGCCCTCAAGACCCGCAACCTCGCCCTCTACGAACGCTGCGCGCGCGCCGGGTACCGCCACCTCCAGCAGGCCGTCGACGCCGTCGACCGGCCGGGGATGACGATCGCGATCCTCCCCGGCCTGTACGAGGAGGAGCCCTCCCTGCCGCAGCCCACCGGCGAGTGCGCCGGGCTCAAGGCCCCCAGGTCCTCGCTCGGCTACCAGATCCTCAGCTACGAGCAGCAGCTGAGCTGCCCCCACAACCAGAACCTCGTCGCCATCCTCGGCAAGAAGAACCTCCAGATCGAGGGCACCGGCGCCTCCCGCCTCGACGTCGTCATCGACGCCAAGTACCAGAAGCTCAACGCCCTCAGGGCGGACGGCTCCGACGGCGTCTACTTCCGCAACTTCACCGCCCAGCGCACCACCTTCAACTCGCTGTACGTCCTCGCCGCCGACGGCTTCGTCATCGACGACGTCCTCACCCGCTGGAACGACGAGTACGGCTTCCTCACCTTCGCCTCCGACCACGGCCTCTACAAGAACTGCGAGTCCTACGGGAACGGCGACTCCGGCATCTACCCCGGCTCGGCCTCGAACATCAACGACGGCTACGGCTTCGACGTCCCCCGCTACTCCATCGAGATCACCGGCTGCCGCAGCCACCACAACATGGTCGGCTACTCCGGCACCGCAGGGGACTCCGTCTGGGTCCACGACAACGAGCTCGACCACAACATGGGCGGCGCCTCCATGGACTCCGCCTTCCCCGGCCACCCCGGACTGCCCCAGAACCACGCCCGCTTCGAACGCAACCTGATCCACGACAACAACCAGAACTACTACCCGTACGTCGCCGACGGCACCTGCGCCAAGCCGCCCGTCGAACGCGGCTACGAACAGGGCGTCGTCTGCCCCCAGATCTCGATGCCTCCCGGCACCGGCATCATCACCGCCGGCGGCAACTGGAACCTCTACGAGGACAACTGGATCTACGGCCACCAGCGCGCCGCGTTCTTCCTCAGCGCCGTCCCCGCCTTCATCCGCGGCGAGTCCGCCTGGGGCAAGCAGACCGACACCTCGCACCACAACCGCTACGCCGGCAACCACCTCGGCGTCGACAAGGCCGGCAACGCCCGCCCCAACCGCACCGAGGTCTGGTGGGACGGCCAGGGCAGCGGCAACTGCTGGCAGTCCGGCGCCGGCGCCACCACCCCCGGCGCCCTCCCCGGCTGCGGAGCCCGCCGCGGCGACGTCTCCGGCAACACCGACCGTCTCTTCGGCGAACCCGTCAAACTCGCCCAGCTCCTCGTCTGCGCCGACTACAACGTCCAGGCACGCCGTCTCCCGGCCGGCTGCGACTGGTACGGCGCCCGTGGGCTCCAGCGCGTCGAGACCCAGCTCGCCCTCGGCAGCGCCCTCCTCCTCGCCCTCGCCGGCTGCGCCCTGTGGTGGCGCCGGCTCCGCGCCGACCGGCTCGCCGGCGTGGCCACCCTCATCGGTCTCACGGGCCTGACCCTCGACGTGGTGGGTTCGACCCTCGCCCTCACCCCGACCTTCGTCCCCGCCCTCGCACTGCTCCTCACCGGGATCTGGTGGACCCTCATCGGCCTCGCCCTGCGGCCCACCCGCCCCGCCCTCGCCTGGACCACCCTGGTCCTCGGTGCCGCCACCCTCCTCGACGCCTTCGACAAGGCCGTCCTCATGGTGCCCGGCATCCCCCTCAGTCCCGCCTGGCTCCGCCTCCTCCTCGGCATCGTCTGGGTCCTCTGGGCCGTCATCGCCGCCGGCACCCGCCCGTCCGAACCGGCCGCCGCCCCCACGGACGCCTCCACGACCGAGCCCTCCGCCACCCTCCCCGCGGCTCCCTCCGCCACGGACCACCCCACGGACGCGTCCACCCCCGACCGCCCCAGGAACGTGTCCGCCACCGACCGCCCCGCGGACACGTCCGCCACCGACCGCCCCGCGGACACGTCCGCCACCGACCGCCCCGCGGACACGTCCGCCACCGACCGACCCGCGGGCGGTACGGCGTGACGCGGGCGCGCGGGGTGACGCCCCTCCTCTCACTCACGGTCGTCCTGGCCGCCGCGCTGGCCCTCACGGGCTGCGGCGGCCGGGCCACCACCCACCACAAGCCGGGCACCACCCATCAGGAGGCCACCGGCGGCAGCGGCACCCTCCTCCCTGCCAAGGACGAGCGCGGCCACCGGCTCAGGGAGCTCCCGGCGGCGGACGCGCCCACCGTCAGGGCCGAGGCCCGCCCCGACCCCGAGGGCGGCTGGAACGTCCACCTCACCGTGGAGAGGTTCCGGTTCACCCCCGACAGCACCGGCGGCGCGGCCCTCCCGGGCCGAGGGCACGCCCGCCTCCTGGTGGACGGCCGGGAGACCGCCCGCATGTACGGCCCCTGGGGGTACGTGCCACCCGGCGCACACACCCTGACCGTCCGGCTCCACGCGGACGACCACACGGTCTGGGCCGTCGCCGGAACCCCCGTCCAGGTCACCGTGCGCCTGGACGGCGGCCCCGACACCTCTGCCGCTCCCGAGACCTCCGCCGCCCCCGGCACCTCCACATCCCCCGGCACCTCCGCCGCCCCATCAGCCCCCGGCACCCCCGCATCCCCGGCGCCGACGAGCCCCCCGCCGGCCGACGCCGGACGGACGGTCACCCTCACCATCACCGGGAAGACCGTCGAACCACCCCCCTCCCGCATCGAGTTGAAGAAGGGCGAACGGCTCACCCTCCGTGTCACCGGGGACCGCGCCGACACCGTCCACGTGCACGGCTACGACCGCGAAGTGCGCCTCTCGCCGGGCATCCCCGCCACGCTCACCCTCCTCGCCGACCGCACCGGTCTCTTCGAGGTCGAGACGCACGAGTCCGGACTCGTGCTGACCCAACTCGTCGTCCGATGACCGCCGTCCCCCTTCCCGTAACCGCCGCCCACGCCCACGCCGAGTCGCTCGGACTCCCGCTCGCCCACGGCGTGGGCTCCCGGCACGACCTCCCCCTCTCACCCTTCTACGCCTACGCCGGCGCCTTCACCGCACTCCTCGTCTCCTTCCTCGCCCTCGGGCTCCTCTGGTCGTCCTCCCGCTTTCGCGGAGACCTGGCCGGGTGCCCGCTCCCCGCCCCTCTCCAACGGGTGGCCGACGCGCCGGCCACCCGCACGGCCCTCCGTCTCCTCGGCGCCGCGGCCGCCCTGCTGTTCGTCCTCCACCTCCTCCTCGGCCCCGACGACCCGGACCGCAACCCCGCGCCCGGCGCGCTCTACGTGTTGCTCTGGGTCGGTCTCGTCCCCGCCTCCCTTCTCCTCGGTCCCGTCTGGCGCCTCCTCAACCCCCTGCGCGCCGTCCACGGCCTCCGCCCGCCGCGACACCCCCGTCCACTGCCCGCCGCGCTCGGCATCCGCCCCGCCGCCGTCGGGCTTCTCCTCTTCACCTGGCTCGAACTGGTCGCGCCCGACAACGCCTCCACCACCACCCTCCTGATCGCCCTCGCCGTCCACACCGCCGTCCAGCTCGTCGGCGCCGCCCGCCACGGCGACCGGTGGTTCGCCCATGCCGACCCCTTCGAGGTCTACTCCTCCCTCCTCGCCCGGCTCTCCCCGCTCGGCCGCCGCGCCGACGGCCGGCTCGTCCTGCGCTCCCCCTTCCACAGCCTCGACTCCACGCCCCAGACCCCCGGTCTCGTCGCCACCGTCTGCGTCCTCCTCGGCTCCACCGCCTACGACGGCCTCTCCGACAACCCCCGCTGGATCACCACCCTCCAGACCTCGCCCCTCGGCCCCACCGCCACCGCCACGCTCGGCCTCCTCGCCGCCGTCGCCCTCGCCGCCACCTGTTACGGCCTCTGCGCGGGAGCCCTGCGCCTGACGAACCGCGACCTCACCACCCCGCTCACCTCCTTCGCCCACTCGCTCCTGCCCATCGCCCTCGGCTACCTCGTCGCCCACTACTTCTCGCTCTTCGTCACCGAAGGGCCACGCACAGTCATCATGGCAGCGGGCACTGACAACGCCCTCGCCCCCGCCCCGCTGCTGGGTCCCGGAGGCCTCGCGACCCTCCAGGTCGCCGCGATCGTCACCGGGCACGTCCTCGGCGTCGTCGCCGCCCACGACCGGTCGGTGCGGCTCTTCCCGCCCGACCGGGCGGTCGCCGGCCAACTCCCGCTGTTCGTGCTGATGATCGCGTACACCCTCGGCGGCATCGGGCTGCTCATCGCCTGAGGCCCGGCTTCGCCCGACCCCCGACCGGAGCGGCATCATGGTCCCCGTGCCCCAGACCAGCCCCCAGACACCCCCGGTGCTCCGTCGCACCCCCGTGCAGCAGCGCAGCGCCGAGCGGCTCGCCCGGATCCTCGACGCCTGCGCCGTACTCCTCGACGAGACCGGGTACGAGCAGCTGAGCACCCGCGCCGTCGCCGTCCGCGCCGGGGTCCCCATCGGCTCCGTCTACCGCTTCTTCGGCAACAAGCGGGCGATGGTCGCCGCCCTGGCCCACCGGAACCTCGACCAGTACGCCGAGCGGATCTCCACCCGCTTCGCGGCGACGCCCCTGCTGGACGCCCACAGCGCGATCGACGGCGTCCTCGACGAGTTCATCGCCATGAAGCGGACCGTCCCCGGGTTCGCGCTCGTCGATTTCGGCGTGCCCGCCGCCGCGCCCGACGAGGGCCCCGGTGGCGGCCCAGGGGGCGGCCCGGAGAGCTCCGAAGGCTCCGGCGAGACAGCCGGCGGCGCGGACGAGGACGGCGGCGACGGGTTCGCCGAGGACCCCAACCGCCTGGTCGCCGAACGGATCTGCGCGCTCCTCGCCGCCCACCTCGGCCGCACGGCCGACGACGACCTGCGTCGGAAGGTCCTCGTCGGCGTCGAGACCGCCGACGCCCTCGTCCGGCTCGCCTTCCGCGCCGATCCCTCGGGCGATCCGGCGCTCGTGGACGAGACGCGCCTCCTGCTCCACGCCTACCTGGCACCTTCGCTGTCGTCGTAGGACCTGTAGGACCTGTAGATCCCGTAAGGACCCGTAGGGCTCGTGGATAGTGGGCCCCCTAGGGTCTGTTGCGAAAGTGGATCTTGTTCGTCGATGATCACCTGTCGTGGGACGTGGTGATCTGACGAACGGCCAGTGGGCCCGGCTTGAGCC
>NZ_JBWKCA010000047.1:0-20888 GCF_056436715.1 Streptomyces sp. NPDC043176 | reverse complement strand
CTGCAGGGGGGACCCTGTGGGAGAGTAGGACACCGCCGAACAATTTTTAGCCTCAACCCCCGGACCTTGTCCGGGGGTTGAGGCATTTTTGCGTTGGGGTGGCGGAGAGGGCCCCGTGCGGGGTGGGGGCGTGGCTGAGGGTAAGGTCGGGGGGCAATGTCGGCATCATCCTCAGCAGGAGGCCCCCGGGTGGAGGTCCAGGAGACTCGCGTGCAGACCGACCGGGTCCTCACCATCCCCAACATTCTCAGCATGGCGCGTCTCCTCGGCGTGCCGCTGTTTCTGTGGCTGATTCTCCGTCCGGAGTTCGGCGGGCCCAAGAGCGACGGGTGGGCGCTCCTCGTCCTGATGCTCAGCGGTGTCAGCGACTATCTCGACGGCAAGCTCGCCAGGCGCTGGAACCAGGTCAGCAGCCTCGGCCGGCTGCTCGACCCGGCCGCCGACCGGCTGTACATCCTGTCCACGCTCGTCGGTCTCACCTGGCGTGAGATCCTGCCGCTGTGGCTGACGGCCGTCCTGCTGGCGCGTGAGGTCATGCTGCTCGTGATGGTGGGAATCCTCCGCCGGCACGGGTACCCGCCGCCGCAGGTGAACTTCCTCGGCAAAGCTGCGACTTTCAACTTGATGTACGCGTTCCCGTTGCTGCTTCTCAGTGACGGAACGGGCTGGCTGTCGTCACTCGCTGAAGTTTTCGGGTGGGCCTTCGCCGGATGGGGTACAACTCTGTATTGGTGGGCAGGGATCCTCTACGTGGTCCAGGTCCGTCGACTCGTGAAGACGGATACCGAGGCCGATTGAGCCCGTCCGTCCTGTGCCGAGCAGCGTCGCCGGCAACAACGAGGACAATCCGAGGGCTACTGAGCGGACAGGTGAAGTCGGCAGGACCGTCGTCTCTTCAAGGAGGACGCTTCCGACATGAAGGCCGTTGTGATGGCCGGTGGCGAAGGAACACGCCTTCGCCCGATGACCTCGAGCATGCCCAAGCCTCTGTTGCCGGTGGTGAACCGGCCGATCATGGAGCACGTCCTACGACTGCTCAAGAGGCACGGTCTCAACGAGACCGTCGTCACCGTGCAGTTTCTCGCCTCTCTCGTCCGGAACTACTTCGGCGACGGCGAGGAACTCGGGATGGAGCTCACGTATGCCAACGAGGAGAAGCCACTCGGTACAGCGGGAAGTGTGAAGAACGCCGAGGAAGCGTTGAAGGACGACGCTTTTCTCGTCATCTCGGGTGACGCGCTCACCGACTTCGACCTGACCGATCTGATCTCTTTCCACAAGGAGAAGGGCGCCCTCGTCACGGTCTGTCTGACCAGGGTGCCGAATCCGCTGGAATTCGGGATCACGATCGTCGACGAAGAGGGCAAGGTCGAGCGATTCCTGGAGAAGCCCACTTGGGGACAGGTCTTCTCGGACACCGTGAACACGGGCATCTACGTGATGGAGCCCGAGGTCTTCGACTACGTCGAGGCGGATGTTCCGGTGGACTGGTCGGGCGATGTCTTTCCACGGCTCATGAAGGACGGCAAGCCGATCTACGGCTATGTCGCCGAGGGCTACTGGGAGGACGTCGGCACCCACGAGAGTTATGTGAAGGCCCAGGCGGACGTCCTGGAGGGCAAGGTCCAGGTCGACATCGACGGCTTCGAGATCTCGCCGGGGGTCTGGGTCTCCGAGGGCGCGGAGGTACATCCCGACGCGGAGCTCCGCGGGCCGCTGTACATCGGCGACTACGCCAAGGTCGAGGCCGGCGCGGAGATCCGCGAGCACACCGTCATCGGCTCGAACGTCGTCGTCAAGAGCGGGGCCTTCCTGCACAAGGCCGTCGTGCACGACAACGTGTACATCGGCCAGCAGAGCAACCTGCGCGGCTGTGTGATCGGGAAGAACACCGACATCATGCGGGCCGCGCGGATCGAGGACGGGGCCGTCATCGGCGACGAGTGCCTGATCGGTGAGGAATCGATCGTGCAGGGCAACGTCCGGGTGTATCCGTTCAAGACGATCGAGGCCGGCGCCTTCGTCAACACCTCGGTGATCTGGGAGTCCCGGGGGCAGGCCCACCTCTTCGGGGCGCGGGGCGTCTCCGGCATCCTGAACGTCGAGATCACGCCCGAGCTGGCCGTACGGCTGGCGGGGGCGTACGCGACGACCCTGAAGAAGGGGGCGACCGTCACCACGGCGCGCGACCACTCCAGGGGTGCGCGGGCGCTGAAGCGGGCGGTGATCTCGGCGCTGCAGGCCAGTGCCATCGACGTACGGGATCTGGAGAACGTACCGCTGCCGGTGGCGCGGCAGCAGACCGCGCGGGGAAGTGCCGGCGGGATCATGGTGCGGACCTCGCCCGGGGTGCCGGACTCCGTGGACATCATGTTCTTCGACGAACGCGGGGCGGACCTCTCGCAGGGCGGTCAGCGGAAGCTCGACCGGGTGTTCGCGCGGCAGGAGTACCGGCGGGCCTTCCCCGGGGAGATCGGTGACCTCTCCTTCCCGGCGAGTGTCTTCGACTCGTACACCGGATCCCTGCTGCGGAACGTCGACACCTCCGGGATCGCGGAGGCGGGTCTGAAGGTCGTCGTGGACGCCTCGAACGGCAGCGCGGGGCTCGTGCTGCCCAGCCTGCTCGGGCGGCTCCAGGTCGACTCGCTGACGATCAACCCGGGACTCGACGAGTCGCGGCCCACCGAGTCGGCCGAGAGCCGGCGGGCCGGGCTCGTGCGGCTCGGGGAGATCGTGGCGTCGGCGCGGGCCGCGTTCGGGGTGCGGTTCGACCCGGTCGGCGAACGGCTCTCGCTCGTGGACGAGCGGGGGCGGATCATCGAGGACGACCGGGCGCTCCTGGTGCTGCTCGACCTGGTGGCGGCCGAGCGGAGATCCGGGCGGGTCGCGCTGCCGGTGACGACCACGCGGATCGCGGAGCAGGTCGCCGCGTACCACGGCACGCAGGTGGAGTGGACGACGACCTCGCCCGACGACCTCACACGGGTCGGCCGGGAGGAGTCGACGATCTTCGGCGGTGACGGGCGCGGTGGGTTCATCGTGCCCGAGTTCAGCAGCGTCTTCGACGGGGCCGCCGCCTTCGTGCGGCTGATCGGGCTCGTGGCGCGGACGCAGCTCACGCTGAGCCAGATCGACGCGCGGATCCCGCGGGCGCACGTGCTCAAGAAGGACATCGCGACCCCATGGGCCGTGAAGGGGCTCGTGATGCGCAGGGTGGTGGAGGCGGCGGGCAGCCGTTCCGTGGACACCACCGACGGGGTGCGGGTGGTCGAGGCCGACGGGCGCTGGGTGATGGTGCTGCCCGACCCCGCCGAGGCCGTGACGCATCTGTGGGCCGAGGGTCCCGACGACGCCTCCGCCCAGGCGCTGCTCGACGAGTGGGCGGCGGTGGTCGACGGCGCAGGTAGCTGACGGATCGGCGCGTTCGGCCGGGAGGCGCCCGCGGGTGCCTCCCGGCCTGATGCGGGGGCCATTCGGCGGTAGGCCGTTCGACGTGCGACGATGTGCGGCATGTCGCAGCAGCCCCCCGTTCGGAGCACCGGATCACCGCCGCCGCGCCCGGACGCGTCGATGTCGCTGCTGAACAACGTCATAGACCACGCGCTCGACGACGGCTACGCGGAGGCGACGGCCCGGCGTGCGGCGGAGGGCACCGGCCTGCCCCGCAGCCTGCGTGCCAAGCTCGGTGTCGCCGTCGGCCTCCTGCTCGCGGCCGCCGTGGTGACCGTCGGTGCCGCCGAGGCGCGGATCTCCGCGCCGGTCGTCGCCAAGGAGCGCCAGGAGCTCATCGACCGGATCGAGGCGGAGACCGCGACCGCGGACCGGCTCGAGGAGGACGTCGAGCGGATCCGCGCCGAGGTCGGGAACCGCCAGCGGCAGGCCCTGCAGCAGCACGGCGGTGACCAGGCCGAGCTCCTGGCGCTGCTCTCGGGGGCGACGCCCGTGCACGGACCAGGGGTGAAGCTCGTGGTCGACGACGCCAAGGGCACCGACACCGGTGGGGGCGGGCCGAGGGAGAGCACCGGCTTCTCCGACACGGGCCGGGTGCGCGACCGGGACATGCAACGGGTGGTCAACGGCCTGTGGGAGTCGGGCGCCGAGGCCGTCGCGATCAACGGGCAGCGGCTGACGTCACTGTCCGCGATCAGGGCCGCCGGTGACGCCATACTGGTCGACAACAGGCCGCTGGTGCCGCCGTACACCGTCCTCGCCGTCGGCGACGGACAGAGGCTGAGCACCGCGTTCCAGGACAGCGCCGACGGGCAGTACCTGCACGCGCTGGTGGAGAACTTCGGGATCAGGAGCAGCATCTCGGCCGAGGGCGATGTGAGCCTGCCGGCCGCGCCGAGCCTGACCGTACGTACCGCAGAGCCGAGGGGGGCCGGGACGGCGACGCCGTCCGGTCGGGCCACGGCCGACACAGGGAAGGGCACATCGTGATCGCCGTACTGGGCCTGATCGTCGGAGTCGTGGTCGGGCTGTTGGTCCGCCCCGAGGTTCCGGCGGTGGTCGAGCCCTATCTTCCGATCGCCGTGGTCGCCGCCCTCGACGCGGTGTTCGGCGGCCTCAGGGCCATGCTCGACGGGATCTTCGTCGACAAGGTCTTCGTGGTCTCGTTCCTCTCCAACGTGGTGGTGGCCGCGCTGATCGTCTTCCTCGGCGACAAGCTGGGCGTGGGCGCCCAGCTGTCGACCGGTGTGGTCGTCGTGCTCGGCATCCGGATCTTCTCCAACGCGGCCGCCATCCGGCGCCACGTCTTCCGGGCGTGAGGCCGATGAGCGAGAACCCCCAGAACCCCCAGAACCACGAGCGCCCCGAAGACGAGAACGAGTCGGGGCCCGAAGCCCCGCGGGTGCCGGACGAGCGGCGCGAGCCCGAGGGTCCCGGGCGGCCTGAGGCGTCCGACGCGCCGCCGGCGGACCCTGCCGGTGACGACGTGGCGGGCGAGGACGTTCCGGTGCCCGCGCCGGCCGCTCCCGCCGCCGCCCCCGAGGGCGAGGCGAGCGGACGGCGGAGGCTCGCCTCCGCACTGTGGCCGCCGCGGGTGACGCGGGCCCAACTCGTCGTCGCGCTCCTGCTGTTCGTCCTCGGACTCGGCCTGGCCATCCAGGTGTCGTCGACGAGTGAGAACAGCGCGCTGCGCGGGGCACGCCAGGAGGACCTGGTCCGCATCCTCGACGAGCTCGACGACCGCACGCAGCGTCTCGAGGACGAGCAGGCCCGGCTGGAGAAGCAGCGCTCCGAGCTGGAGTCCAGCTCGGACCAGGCCGAGGAGGCCCGCAAGCAGACCCAGGAGAAGGAGCAGCAGCTCGGCATCCTGGCCGGCACGGTCGCCGCCCAGGGGCCGGGCATCACCCTGACCGTCGGGGACCCCGGCGGCGCCGTCGAGTCGGACATGCTGCTCGACGCGATCCAGGAGCTGCGTGCCGCGGGCGCCGAGGCGATCCAGGTCAACGGGGTGCGGGTGGTCGCGGACAGTTATTTCACCGGCAGCGGTGAAGACATGCGGATCGATGGAACGAAGGTGGCCGCTCCGTACGTCTTCAAGGTCATCGGCAAGCCGGAGGATCTCGAGCCCGCGCTCAACATTCCCGGCGGTGTCGTGCAGACCCTGGAGAAGGAGCAGGCCACGGCCACGGTGGAGCGGTCGGCGAAGATCGTCGTCGACGCCTTGCGACCCGCGAAGCGGCCTGACTACGCTCAGTCGTCCTCGCAGTGAGAGGGGACGAGGGGGCCCCGCGACAAGGGCATGACGTTGCGGGGGGTCGGCGCACCACAACGGTGGTGCGTGGTGGAAACTGTCCGGAGGATACGGACGTTGTGAAGGTGTCCGGGTCGGCAGGTGTGATGGATCTCGGTTCGTCCTGCCCCACGGGCGGGTCTGTTTCGGTCAAGGGGAATCGCCCGTGAAGTTGTTTTCGAAGTTGTTCGGCAAGAGCGCACGCGAGGACGGCGGCAACGCCCGGCACCGCGCGCCGCGCCACGCCCAGGACGAGGAGCAGGGCGGCGAGCGCCCGCTCTTCCGCGATGAGGTCGGCGGTGACATTCCGGGCACTCAGGGCGCGTCGTCTGTTGACCCCGCCGGGGCCGCCCGCATAGGTTTCGGAGAACCATCAAGTACGGGTGGAGGGTTTACCCCCGATCCGTACGCGACACAGACCTCCGCGGGGCTGCCGCGACAGGAGGACGCGTCCATGCCGGTGTGCACGCGGTGCGGTCACCGCAACACGGCCGACAGCCGTTTCTGCTCCCACTGCGGCACGCCGCTGCGGGGCGGGGTCGCCCCCGAGCGCGCGTCGGAGACGACGTCGACGATCTCCATCTCGGGCCTGGAGGCCTACGACGCGGAGGTCACCGGCCAGACGCAGCTGCCCTCGCTCTCCCCGGAGGCGCTGGCGGCCGTGGAGGCGCTGCCGTCGGGCTCCGCGCTCCTGGTGGTGCGGCGGGGGCCGAACTCCGGCAGCCGGTTCCTGCTCGACGGCGAGCTGACCACGGCCGGCCGTCACCCGCAGAGCGACATCTTCCTGGACGACTTCACGGTCTCCAGGCTGCACGTCGAGTTCCGGCGGGCGCAGGACGGCAGCTTCACCGTCGCCGACGTCGGCAGCCTCAACGGCACGTACGTCAACCGTGAGCCGATCGACTCGGTCGTTCTGTCCAACGGCGACGAGGTGCAGATCGGCAAGTACCGGCTGGTCTTCTACTCGAGCCAGCGGGGCGTGTGACGCCTCGGAGAAGCCTTCAGGGAAGGTCCATGCTGCGAACACCGACGGGCGGTGCCGGATCCGGCACCGCCGCCGCGGGCGACCGGCTGGTGAGCATCGGCACGGTGCTGAACCAGCTGCGCGACGAATTTCCCGAAGTGACGATCTCCAAGATCCGGTTCCTGGAGGCCGAGGGGCTGGTCGAGCCCCGGCGGACGGCCTCCGGGTACCGGAAGTTCAGCCCGCAGGACGTGGAGCGGCTCGCTCAGATCCTGCGGATGCAGCGGGACCACTACCTCCCGCTGAAGGTCATCCGTGAGCACCTCGACGCCCTCGCCCGAGGGGAGCAGATCAGCCTTCCTGCGCCCGGGCGCCGGCGGGATCTGCTGGAAGGTGCCTGGGAGCAGGACACGGAGCCGCAGACCGCGGTGCGGATCGGGCGGGCCGAGCTGATCGCCGCGGCCGAGGTGACCGAGACCGAGCTCGTCGAGTGGGAGTCGTACGGTCTGATCGCCGAGGCGGACGGCGGGGGCTACGACGCCGAGAGCGTGACGGTCGCCAGACTCGTAGCGGATCTGGGGAGATTCGGTCTGGAGCCCCGGCACCTGCGGGCCGTGAAGGCGGCCGCGGACCGGGAGGCCGGGCTGATCGAGCAGGTGGTCGCACCGCTGCGCCGGCACCGGAATCCGCAGACCAGGGCCCATGCGGAGGCCACCGCGCAGGAGCTCGCGGCGCAGTCGGTGCGGCTGCACGCGGCGCTGGTCCAGACGGCTCTGGGCATCCGGCTGCAGTGAGCCGGAGAGGGCCCGACTATCCAAACCGGTCGGGCACGTCCTAGGGTTGCTGTGTGAACGAGCTCGACGTTGTGGGTGTCCGGGTGGAAATGCCCTCCAACCAGCCGATCGTGCTCCTGCGTGAAGTGGGAGGCGATCGGTATCTCCCCATCTGGATCGGACCGGGGGAGGCGACCGCGATCGCCTTCGCCCAGCAAGGGATGGCGCCGCCGCGACCGCTGACGCACGACCTGTTCAAGGACGTGCTGGAGGCCGTGGGACAGGAGCTCACCGAAGTCCGCATCACGGATCTGCGTGACGGGGTCTTCTACGCCGAGCTGGTCTTCGCCAGCGGCGTCGAGGTGAGCGCGCGGCCGTCCGACGCGATAGCCCTGGCCCTGCGTACCGGGACGCCGATCTTCGGCAGTGACGGTGTGCTGGACGACGCGGGCATCGCGATTCCGGATGAGCAGGAGGACGAGGTGGAGAAGTTCCGCGAGTTCCTCGACCAGATCTCACCGGAGGACTTCGGGACCAACAGCCAGTGAGGCGCGAGGCCGCGTCCGGACGCCGTTCGCGGGGTGCCGTCAGCGCATTCGAGTAGCCTTTCCCCGGGGAGAGACACGGGAAACCACTCTCAGGGTGATTATCACTCGGCGTGCCGAGTGTGGCGATCGTTGACGCACCCCTGGTGACTGCCTACCTTCGTGTGGGCAGGTCAAGGACGGAGGGTCGGCGTGATGAGCAGCGCGGACGGTACGGCGGGTAGCTCGCTCGGACGCGTGTCCGGGGAGAGCGGTCCGTATCCGCTTCACGGCAGTGTGGGCGACTTCGGGACGGACGCGAGTGCCGGCGCGGCGGACGAGGCGGTCGGCTACCGCGGACCGACGGCCTGCGCGGCCGCGGGTATCACCTATCGCCAGCTGGACTACTGGGCGCGCACGGGGCTCGTGGAGCCGAGTGTGCGGCCCGCGTACGGGTCGGGAACCCAGCGGCTGTACAGCTTCCGCGATGTCGTCGTGCTGAAGATCGTCAAGCGTTTCCTCGACACCGGGGTCGCCCTGCAGAACATCCGGGCCGCGGTGCAGCACCTGCGGGCCAGGGGCTTTCGCGATCTGGAGCGGATGACGCTCATGAGCGACGGGGCCACGGTCTACGAGTGCTCGTCGCCCGACGAGGTCGTCGACCTGCTCCAGGGTGGGCAGGGCGTCTTCGGGATCGCCGTCGGGGTCGTGTGGCGGGACGTCGAGGCGGCGCTGTCGCAGCTGCACGGGGAGCGTGTCGACACGGGCGAGACGCTCGTCGGGCACAACCCGGGCGACGAGCTGGCGAGGCGGCGGCGGGACAAGGCCGTCTGAGCGGAGGGCGGGTTCCGGTACGTCCCCGCGGGGTCGGCCGGAGCCCCTCCGGCCGGGTGTCGGGGCCGCGCCGGGGCTCCCGACCGTGATTTTCGTGGCCCCGCGGCTTTCGCCCGGGGCCGTTGTCAGTGGCGTAAGGCAGCATCGGAACCGTGAGAGCCGCGCCGACGATCCTGCATCTCGACATGGATGCGTTCTTCGCCGCCGCCGAGCAGGCGGCCAAGCCCAGCCTGCGCGGGAAGCCCGTGGTGGTCGGCGGGCTCGGGCCGCGGGGTGTCGTCGCGACCGCCTCCTACGAGGCGCGGCGGTTCGGCGTGCACTCGGCGATGCCCATGGGGCAGGCGCGGCGGCTGGCGCCGAACGCCGCCTACCTCGTGCCCCGCTTCGCCTTCTACCGGTCGATCAGCGAACAGGTGATGGAGCTGCTGGGGCGGCTCTCGCCGCTCGTGGAGCCGCTCAGCCTGGACGAGGCGTTCGTCGATCTCGAGGCCGGAGGGGTCGCCCACGACAGTGCGAGCGCGCGGACCGCGGGGGAGCGGCTGCGGATCGACATCCTGGCGACGACGGGCCTGACGGGGTCGGTGGGTCTCGCGGGGTCGAAGATGATCGCGAAGATCGCCTCCGAGGAGGCCAAGCCGAACGGGCTGGTCCTCATCGAGCCCGGCACCGAGCGGGAGCTGCTGGGGCCGAGGTCCGTGCGGATCCTGCCCGGGGTGGGGCCCGCGACGGGGGAGCACCTGAGGCGGGCCGGCATGACCACCGTGTCCGACCTCGCCGAGGCGGGCGAGGACGAGCTCGTGCGGCTTCTGGGCCGGGCCCACGGGGCCTCGCTGTACCGGATGGCCCAGGGGTACGACGACCGGCCGGTGGTCGCCGAGCGGGACGCCAAGTCGGTCTCGGTCGAGGACACGTTCGACGTGGACCTGCACGACCGGGTGCGGATCAGGGTCGAGGTGGAGCGGCTGGCCGACCGGTGTGTGGGGCGTTTGCGGGCCTCGGGGCACTCCGGACGGACGATCGTCCTGAAGGTGCGGCGGTACGACTTCTCGACCCTGACCCGGTCCGAGACGCTGCGGGGGCCCACCGACGACCCCGGCGTCGTGCGGGAGGCCGTGGGACGGCTCCTGGAGGCCGTGGACACCACCGGGGGCGTACGGCTCCTCGGGGTGGGGGTGAGCGGGCTCGCGGACTACACGCAGGAGGACCTGTTCGCTCAGGCGGGTGCGGGGGAGAGCGCCACGGCCGTCTCTCCGGCCACTGAGGCCTCCTCTGTGCCCTCCGCGCTCCCGGCGGTCACAGAGGGGACCGAAGAGCCGTCCGGGCCCGTGGAGCGGCACTGGGCGCCCGGGAGGGACGTGCGGCACGCGGTGTACGGGGCGGGGTGGGTGCAGGGGAGCGGCGTCGGGCGGGTCACCGTCCGGTTCGAGGAACCGGGGTCAGCGGCGCCGGGAAGGGTCCGGACGTTCGCCGTGGACGACCCCGACCTGGTGGAGGGGGAGCCGCTGCCGCTGGTGGGATGAGCGGCGACGAGCGGCACGGAAAGGGCCCGCGAGGACGCGGGCCCTTTGAAGACGTCCGGTCGATGAGGCCGGGTGGGGTGAGCCCGGCCTGGTCGGGAGGGCTTCCGGCGGGTCAGGTGCCGTCCTGGCCGGCGAGGCGGCCGAAGTCGGTGTCGGGGTAGTCGGAGGGCGGCGGGGGCAGGGTGAGGCTGTAGTGGCGGTAAAGCTGGAGTTCCTGCTCCGGGGAGAGGTGGCGGCCGACGCCGAAGTCCGGGGCGTCCTTGATGAGGGCCCGCTCGTAGGGGATGTGGAGGCCGTCGGCGAGGAGATCGCTCGGTTCCAGGGGGACGAAGGCGTCCCGGCTGAACAGGCCGGTGCGGACGGCGGCCCATTCCGGGATGCCGGTCGCGTCGTCGAGGTACACCTCGTCCACGGTGCCGATCTTGCGGCCGTTCCGGTCGAACGCCTTGCGGCCGATCAGGCTGCGCGGATCGATGTCGGTCTGCACGGTCCCTCCAACTGGTCGCAACTGCTCTACACCCCTACGAAAGTGCACAACTGGGATGTCGGCCACTTGAGCGAAGGGAGAGACAACCGCGCTGGTAGGCTGGCTGTGGCTGTCGACCCTGTGCGGGAGAGTCCCCCGGAGAAACCTTCCGGTGGGCGCCGAAGGAGCAAATCCTCCCCGGAATCTCTCAGGCCCCTGTACCGCGCGGACGAGGTCACTCTGGAAAGCAGAGCGGTGTCCGACGACGGCACGCGCTCTCACCGACGGTGAAAGCCGGTGTGCCGTGAGGCGTGCCGGTGAAACTCTCAGGTTGAGATGACAGAGGGGGAGGCCGTCCGGGTACCCGCGCCGTGGTGCCCCTCGCAGGTCGTGACGACCAGGAGGCCTCCGTAATGACCGCCAACCGCACTCCGCTCTCCGAGCTCGAACAGGGCATCCCGTTCGAGCAGCGGCACATCGGACCCGACGCCGAGGCGCGGGCCAAGATGCTCGCCCAGGTCGGTTACGGCTCGCTCGACGAACTCACCGCCGCCGCGGTGCCGGACGTGATCAAGAACGCCGAGGCGCTGGGCCTGCCCGCCGCCCGCACCGAGGCCGAGGTCCTCGCCGAGCTGCGCACGCTCGCCGACCGCAACCAGGTCCTGGCCCCCATGATCGGCCTCGGCTACTACGGCACCTTCACCCCGCCGGTCATCCTGCGGAACGTGATGGAGAACCCGGCCTGGTACACGGCGTACACCCCGTACCAGCCGGAGATCTCCCAGGGTCGCCTCGAGGCCCTCCTGAACTTCCAGACGATGGTCGCTGACCTGACCGGTCTGCCCACCTCCGGCGCCTCCCTCCTCGACGAGGGCACCGCCGCCGCCGAGGCCATGGCGCTGTCCCGCCGTGTCGGCAAGGTCAAGAACGGCGTCTTCCTCGTCGACGCCGACGCCCTGCCGCAGACGATCGCCGTCATCGAGACCCGAGCCGAGCCGACCGGTGTCGAGGTCGTCGTCGCCGACCTGAGCGAGGGCATCCCCGCCGAGGTCGCCGAGCGCGGTGTCTTCGGCGTGCTCCTGCAGTACCCGGGTGCCTCCGGTGCCGTCCGCGACATCAAGCCGCTGGTCGACGCCGCCCACGAGCTCGGCGCGATCGTCACCGTCGCCGCCGACCTGCTCGCCCTCACGCTGCTCACCTCGCCCGGCGAGCTGGGCGCGGACATCGCCGTCGGAACGACGCAGCGCTTCGGCGTGCCGATGGGCTTCGGCGGTCCGCACGCCGGCTACATGGCCGTCCAGGACAAGCACGCCCGTTCCCTGCCCGGCCGCCTCGTGGGCGTCTCCGTCGACGCCGACGGCAACCGCGCCTACCGCCTGGCCCTGCAGACCCGCGAGCAGCACATCCGCCGCGAGAAGGCCACCAGCAACATCTGTACCGCTCAGGTGCTGCTCGCCGTCATGGCCGGCATGTACGCCGTCTACCACGGTCCGGACGGCCTGAAGCAGATCGCGCAGCGCACGCACCGCTACGCCGCCATCCTGGCCGCCGGCCTGACCGCCGGGGGCGTGGAGCTCACCCAGGGCGCCTTCTTCGACACCGTCACCGCCCGCGTCCCGGGCAAGGCCGACGAGGTCGTGGCCGCCGCCCGCGAGGCCGGCGTGAACCTCCACCGCGTCGACGCCGACCTCGTGTCGGTCTCGTGCGACGAGACCACCGGGCGCGAGCAGCTCGCCGCCGTCTGGGGCGCCTTCGGCGTCGCCGCCGACATCGAGGCCCTCGACGCCGTCACCGAGGACACGCTGCCCGCCGGGCTGCTGCGCTCCGACGCGTACCTGACCCACCCGGTCTTCCACGCGCACCGCTCCGAGACCTCGATGCTGCGCTACCTGCGCAAGCTCGCGGACCGCGACTACGCGCTGGACCGCGGCATGATCCCGCTCGGCTCCTGCACGATGAAGCTGAACGCGACCACCGAGATGGAGCCGGTGACCTGGCCCGAGTTCGGCCAGATGCACCCCTTCGCCCCGGTCGAGCAGGCGCAGGGCTACCTCACGCTCATCACCGAGCTGGAGGAGCGCCTCGCCGAGGTCACCGGCTACGACAAGGTGTCGATCCAGCCCAACGCCGGTTCGCAGGGCGAGCTGGCCGGCCTCCTCGCGGTCCGCGCCTACCACCGCGCCAACGGCGACCTCCAGCGCACGGTCTGCCTCATCCCGTCCTCCGCGCACGGCACCAACGCCGCCTCCGCGGTGATGGCCGGCATGAAGGTCGTCGTCGTCAGGACCGCCGACGACGGCGAGGTCGACGTCGAGGACCTGCGCGCCAAGATCGCCCAGTACCGCGACGAGCTGTCCGTGCTGATGATCACCTACCCGTCGACCCACGGTGTGTTCGAGGAGCACGTCGCCGACATCTGCGCCGAGGTCCACGAGGCCGGCGGCCAGGTGTACGTCGACGGCGCCAACCTCAACGCGCTGGTCGGTCTGGCCAAGCCGGGCAAGTTCGGCGGCGACGTCTCGCACCTGAACCTGCACAAGACCTTCTGCATCCCGCACGGCGGCGGCGGCCCCGGCGTCGGCCCGGTCGGCGTCCGCGCCCACCTCGCCCCGTACCTGCCGAACCACCCGCTCCAGCCCACCGCGGGCCCGGAGACCGGCGTCGGCCCGATCTCGGCCGCCCCGTGGGGCTCCGCGGGCATCCTGCCGATCTCGTGGTCGTACGTCCGCCTGATGGGCGGCGAGGGCCTCAAGCGCGCCACCCAGGTCGCCGTCCTCGCGGCGAACTACATCGCCAAGCGCCTGGAGCCGCACTTCCCGGTGCTCTACACCGGTCCGGCCGGTCTGGTCGCCCACGAGTGCATCGTGGACCTGCGCCCGCTGTCGAAGGCGACGGGCGTCACGGTCGACGACATCGCGAAGCGCCTCATCGACTACGGCTTCCACGCCCCGACGATGTCCTTCCCGGTGGCCGGCACGCTGATGATCGAGCCGACCGAGTCCGAGGACCTCACCGAGCTCGACCGCTTCTGCGACACGATGATCGCGATCCGCGCCGAGATCGAGAAGGTCGCCTCGGGCCAGTGGCCCGCCGACGACAACCCGCTGCACAACGCGCCGCACACCGCGGCCGCGCTGGGCGGCGAGTGGAACCACCCGTACACCCGTGACGAGGCGGTCTTCCCGGCCGGCGTCTCGGCCGCCGACAAGTACTGGCCGCCGGTCCGCCGCATCGACGGCGCCTTCGGCGACCGGAACCTGGTCTGCTCCTGCCCGCCGATGGACGACTACGACAACTGAGCACGAGCCGAGGGCCGGTTCGGAGGATCTCCTCCGGGCCGGCCCTCGGCGTCGTCCCTCGAACGGTGTCGACGCGCCCTTCAGGCGGCGGTCGTCACCTGGCCCGCGGTCAGCGGCCGGTGCGGGGCGATGATCTGCCCGTCCGGCAGCAGTTCACCGGTGTCCTCGAAGAGCAGGACGCCGTTGCACAGCAGGCTCCAGCCCTGTTCCGGATGGTGTGCCATCAGTCGGGCCGCCTCCCGGGCGGGAGAGTCGGCGGTCGGACAGGCAGGCTGGTGCTGGCACATGGGTGGGTTCTTTCGCTGCGTCGTGGTGGATGTCCTGCGGCTCTTCGCGCTCATCGCCGCCCCCGTCGGTCGGTTCGGTTCCGGTCCCAGTCTTGCCCTACGGAAGGTCATCCGCAGGTATTTCGCCTCAGCTCGTCCTCTCCGGGGAAGACGCATCACCCCCAGGGGCGGTTCAGGTCAACCGCACGGTCTCTTCGGGTGGTTCGGGGTGGCCCGAGCGGGCTAGTCCGTATGGGAGGGGTGTTCGGCGGCGCCGTTCGGGCCCGAGGTTCGGACAACAGTGCGCCCCGTGACCCGGCCGGGTCACGGGGCGGGGCCGCGCGGGCGCCGGATCAGGCGGGCGCCGCCGAGCCCAGGAGGGGCGGCGGCGCGAGACGCGTGCTGAGGACGGGCAGGAGGTCGGCGACCTGGTAGGGCCGGTGGGCCGCGATCCCCGGCGGCGCGGGGGCGAGCGGCACCATCAGATCGGCGGCCGCCGGGGCGACGGCGGTGCCGCCGGACTCCGGGTCGGCGTGCAGCCAGAGGGTCAGCATGTAGAGCTCCGGTACGGAGAGCAGCCGGGGCTCGTACGCGACGGGCAGCGCCTCGGCCTGCAGCAGGGCCCGTTCCGTCGCGGACACGTACGGACCCTCGAAGAAGTGCGAGAAGGTCCAGCCGTCCGGAGTGAGCATGGTGTCCGCGGCGGCGATCGCCCGCTCCCCGTGCCGGATCAGGAAGCGCCAGCCGGCGAGCCGGGTGCGGGGCGCGATCCCCGGTGCTCCGGAGACGTCGAGGACGTGCACGGGCAGCGGGTGTTCGGGGCTCAGTGGTCCCTGCGCGGCCCGCAGGGCGGGCGTTCGCGCCTCGCGGACGGCGGTCGGCGAGCCGAGGGCCGCGAGGACGCTGCGGAGGGCCGGCGCGGGGGCCGGGGAGGGTCGGAGCATGGTGGGTCGCCTCTCACTCAGGAGACACGGTGATGCGTGGGCAGGTACGACGGCGCTGTCGGCGGCGGGGCCAGAGAGGGGGCCATGAGGCCATGGCCGGGCGCCAACACTCTGCCTCGCCCGCGGAGTTTATACGACACGTGTTCACACAGTGTTTCCGCTAGACGTCGCCGATATTCCTGACAAGGCGTCATCAGGCCTTAATAGGGGGGAGTCGAAGCAGAATCGTGACCATCGCGCCGCTCCCACCTGCGTGAATCCCGCAGTGCCGGACGGCTGAATTGCGACCCCGGGCTCCCGGACAATAGGACATTGGTATATGTCGATTGTTCCGTGCCTTCGGGATGTGCCGGTGGAGCTCTCCGTCCAGCCTATCGTCCGACGGCTCGATTCCGCAGGCGTTGTCGATCAACCGTGTGGGCATCATCGTCCGTGACACGCGGCCGTGGTGGGCGGCTGCCCGCTCGCGGAGGGACGCGTCGATGGGGGAGAAGGTCGTGGCCGACGGGTTCGGCCCGTCCGACCGGCAGCACTACCGGAGAAAGCTCCAGCAGTGTCTCGCGGGGCTCGCGAGACTCCTGGCGGAGAAGAGGTTCGACCGGCCGCGCAATCTCATGGGCGTCGAGATCGAACTCAATCTCGCCGGTGCCGACGGACTGCCCCGCATGCTGAACGGACCCGTTCTGGAAAAGATCGCGAGTGCCGATTTCCAGACGGAACTCGGAATGTTCAACCTCGAGGTGAACATCGCCCCCCACCAGCTGGGCGGCCGGGTATTCGACCGGCTCGCGGAAGAGATCGGCACCGGGCTCGGATATGCCGACCGCAAGGCCGCCGAACTCGACGCGGGCGTCGTCATGATCGGCATACTGCCCACGCTCGCACAGAGCGACCTCGTCTTCGAGAACCTGTCGGCCGCCGACCGCTACACGCTGCTCAACGACCAGATCCTCGCCGCCCGGGGCGAGGACTTCACGCTCGACATCCACGGCGTCGAACGGCTCCTCTGCACCTCGGAGTCGATCGTGCCCGAAGCCGCCTGCACCTCGGTCCAGCTCCACCTCCAGGTCACCCCCGCCCGGTTCGCCGCCGTGTGGAACGCGGCACAGGCGGTGTCGGGCGTCCAGATAGCGCTCGGCGCCAACGCGCCCTTCGTCTTCGGCCGCGAGCTGTGGCGCGAGTCCAGGCCGCCGCTCTTCCTCCAGGCCACCGACACCCGGCCGCCCGAACTGCAGTCCCAGGGCGTACGGCCGCGCACCTGGTTCGGAGAGCGGTGGGTGGACTCCGTGTACGACCTCTTCGAGGAGAACCTCCGCTACTTCCCCGCGCTGCTGCCCATCTGCGACGAGGAGGACCCGCTGCTCGTCCTCGACGAGGGCGGCGTGCCGCGCCTCCAGGAACTCGTCCTGCACAACGGCACGATCTACCGCTGGAACCGGCCGGTGTACGGCTGGGTCGACGGGGTCCCGCACCTGCGCGTCGAGAACCGCGTCCTGCCCGCGGGACCGACCGTGGCCGACGTGATCGCCAACGCCGCCTTCTACTACGGCCTCGTCCGCTCGCTCGCCGACGACCCCCGGCCGGTGTGGAAGCGGATGACCTTCGAGGACGCCGAGGCCAACTTCGACGCGGCCTGCCGCCACGGCATCGAGGCGGAGCTCCGCTGGCCGCGCTCCGGCCGCGCCGGCGGCGTCGCGACCGTGCCCGCCGTACGGCTCGTCCTGGACGAACTGCTGCCGCTGGCCGCCGCGGGGCTCGACGCCTGGCACATCGAACCGGCCGACCGTGACCACTACCTCGGGATCATCGAACAGCGCTGTCTGCGGCGGGTGAACGGCGCCTCGTGGCAGGCCGAAACCTTCCACCAGGCCCTCGAATCGGGTCTCGACCGGGAGGCGGCGCTCGCCGCGACCACCCGGCGCTACCGCACGCTCATGCACGAGGGCGAACCCGTGCACACGTGGCCGGTGGGGATCGACTGAAGCGGGCGCCCCTACTCGTACGACGGACTTCACCGCACTGCGGGCGCTCACACCGGCACCGCCGCGGCCCGCCGGGAAACGAGCGGCGCCCGGCGGGCCTCGGCCGGTCGTGAACGGTGCCCGGTGGTCTCCGGCGGGGCCGGTGCTGTCCCGGTCGTCCTCGGCGGGTCCCGGGTGCCGGCCCGGTGGTCTCCGGCCGGTCATGGGTGATCATGTCAAGGTGGTCGAGTCCGGACGGCGACGCACCGGTCCGGGCGAGGCCGTCGGATCGGCGTGCGCCCGCGATGGGGAAGTGGAGACAGGTGTGGTGTCGGAGCAATACATGAGGGACGCTTCCCTGCCCCCGGACGGTCTGCCGCGCAGGGTGCTGCGCTCCGAGACCCTGATCGTGCTGGCGCTGTCGCTCGGGGCGAGCGCGGTGTCGTCGCTCATCAGCTTCATCGGCTCCCTGACCAAGCCGGGCGCCCTGAAGGAGCAGGCGGCGACGCTCAACGGCTCGTACGCGCCGGGACGGCCGTGGCTCGACCTGTCCTGGCAGCTCTTCGGCATCGCGTCGGCGCTCGTGCCGGTCGTGCTCGTGGCCCACCTGCTGATGCGGGAGGGAGCCGGACTGCGGGCCATCGGCTTCGACCGGTCCGATCCGGGGCGGGACTTCGGACGCGGGGCGTTGGTCGCCGCGGGGATCGGCAGCGCGGGCCTCGCCTTCTACCTGGCCGCGCGGGCTTCCGGGTTCAACCTGACGGTGGTGCCGGAGTCGCTGCCCGACGTGTGGTGGAAGTACCCGGTACTGATCCTCTCGGCGGTGCAGAACTCCGTCCTGGAGGAGGTCATCGTCGTCGGGTACCTGCTGCGCCGGCTCGGGCAGTTGGGATGGACCCCGATGGCCGCGCTGGTGGCGAGTTCGGTGCTGCGCGGCTCGTACCACCTCTACCAGGGCATCGGCGGCTTCCTCGGCAACGTGGTGATGGGCGTGGTCTTCGTCCTGCTGTACCGCCGCTGGGGCCGGGTCGGGCCCCTGGTCGTGGCACACGCGCTGCTCGACATCGTGGCCTTCGTCGGATACGGGCTGCTGGCGGGCAAGGTGGGGTGGCTGCCCACCGGGTGACCCGGACCCGCGCGCCGGAGGGACGGGGGTGGAGGGACGGGGAGAGGGAAGGGGCGTACGGCCGGTTCGAGCCGTACGCCCCTCGGCGTCTCCGGATGCCGGATGCCGGATGCCGGATGCCGGATGTCGGATGTCGGATGTGGGATGTGGGGCGTGGGGCGTGGGGCGTACGGCCAGGTCGCCGTACGCCTCCTCGGTGTCTCCGGGCGTCAGGCGTGCAGCTCGCCGTCGATGACCGTCACGGCCCTGCCGGTCAGCAGGGTGCGGTCGCCGCGCAGCCGGGTACGGACGAGTCCGGTGCGGGCGCCGCCCTGGAATCCGGTGAGGTCCTCGCGGCCGAAGCGGGCGGCCCAGTAGGGGGCGAGCGCGGTGTGGGCGCTGCCGGTCACCGGGTCCTCGTCGATGCCGACGGCCGGGAAGAAGCCGCGGGAGACGAAGTCGTAGCCGCGGTCGGGGCGTTCGGTGGCGGCGGTGGCGATGACACCCCGCGACGAGAGCGCCTTCAGAGCGGCGAAGTCGGGGGTCAGGGAACGGACGGTGGCCTCGTCGCGCAGCTCGACGACCAGGTCGCCGATGTGGACGGCCGTGTCGTGGACGGCGACGACCTCGGCGCCGAGCGCCTTCGCCAGGCCGTCGGGCGCGGGCACGGGGGTGAGGGAGGAGGTCGGGAAGTCCATCGTGATCGTGCCGTCGGCCTCGGCGGTCGCGGCCAGGACGCCGGAGCGGGTCGCGAAGCGGACGGTGCCGTCCGTCGTCCCCGTGGAGTCCAGGACGTGCGCCGTGGCCAGCGTGGCGTGGCCGCACATGTCGACCTCGGTGGTGGGGGTGAACCAGCGCAGGGCCCAGTCCGCGTCGCCGCCGGCGGGCAGCGGGTGGGCGAAGGCCGTCTCGGAGAGGTTGACCTCGGCGGCGACCTGCCGCAGCCAGGCGTCGTCCGGGAACGAGTCCAGGAGCAGGACCCCGGCGGGGTTGCCGGAGAAGGGACGGTCGGTGAAGGCGTCGACGATTCGGATCCGCATGCCCCCGACCGTACAAGGGCCGGAAATCGCCCGGCCAAGGCCAATCACCGAGAACTGGACCGGCCGCGCCCGGCGTCCTGGGAGGGAAGGAGCGTGGCCCACGTTCAGGGGCTCGTCCCGGCGGGGACGGCGGCGCACGGTCACACGGGGGGCTTCGATGATGTTCGGGTACTCGGACGAGTGGTGGGTGGTGTTCTTCGCCCCCATGATCCTCTGGATTCCCTTCGGGCCGTTCGTCATGTGCGGCATGGGGGTGTGCTGCGCCCTGCGGCCCGGTTGGCGGGCACGCCTGTGCTCCGTCCTCCTCCCGCTGCTGCCCGCGGGGGTCGCCCTGGTGGTGACGCTGATGCCCTGGAGCGAGCCGACCGGCACCGACGACCTCGTCGGCTACTTCGGCGTGTACCTCCTCGGCCTCACCGTGGCGCCCTGGGTTCTGGGGTACGGGACGACCCGGGCGGTGCGGGCGGTGCGGAGCGCCCGTGCCCGCCGGAAGGCGAGCGGCGGCGGGGTGGGCGACGAGATCGACGGCCGGGCGGGCGCGGCGGGAGACGACGAGGCGGGCGGGGCGGGGGACGGCCGGGTGGGCGCGGTGGGAGACGACGAGGGGGACGAGGGAGGGTCCGCGCGGGCCGGCGGGCTGGACGCGGGTGGGGCGGCGTAGGCCGACGGGTGTCGGTCTGCGCCGCCCCGGGTGGGACGGGTGTCGTGCGGTTCTACCTCGGGTCGCGGTCGAAGACCGACTTGGACCAGAAGTAGCCGAGGACGGTGAGGCCGAGGCACCAGGCGACGGCGATCCAGCCGTTGTTGCCGATCTCGGTGCCGAGGAGGAGGCCGCGGAGGGTCTCGATGGCGGGGGTGAAGGGCTGGTACTCGGCGATCGGCTGGAACCAGCCCGGCATCGCGTGGATCGGGACGAAGGCGCTGGAGATCAGCGGGAGGAAGATGAGGGGCAGCGCGTTGTTGCTGGCGGCCTCGGCGTTCGGGCTGACCATGCCCATGCCGACCGCGATCCAGGTGAGCGCCAGGGCGAACAGCGCGAGCAGGCCGAAGGCGGCGAGCCACTCCAGGGCGGTGGCGTCCGTGGAGCGGAAGCCGATGGCCACGGCGACGGCACCCACGAGGACCACGCTCAGGATCGACTGCAGGACGCTGCCCACGACGTGTCCGAAGAGGACGGAGCCGCGGTGGATGGCCATGGTCCGGAAGCGGGCGATGATGCCCTCGCTCATGTCCGTGGAGACCGACACCGCCGTGCCGATCGTCGTGCTGCCGATGGTCATCAGCACGAGGCCGGGGACGAGGTAGGCGATGTACGCGGAGCGGTCGGCGCCGCCGCCCCCGATGCCCGCGCTCATCACGTCTCCGAAGACGTAGACGAAGAGCAGCAGCAGCATGATCGGCGTGAGCAGCAGGTTCAGGGTGAGCGACGGGTAGCGGCGGGCGTGCAGGAGG
>NZ_JBWKCA010000046.1:0-23378 GCF_056436715.1 Streptomyces sp. NPDC043176 | reverse complement strand
GTTATGTGCACCTGGACGGTTTCCCGCTCAATCCCAACCGCAAGGTCGACCGGCTCGCGCTGCGCAAGCTCGCCGAAGACATGACCATCTGAACAGGACACCGTGCCCGGGGCGCCGCGCAGCCGCAACTCATGCCCTGGAGGCGGAACTCCACGACCTCACCCCGACCGGACTTCCCTGGTGATCGCATGCCCTCCCACGGATACAGCACACCGTCCACGCCCGCCGGCGACCTGCGTCCCCTCGTGACGCCCCGCGTCATGCCGGCGCTGCCCCGGCGCCTCTGGTCCGACCGGGACCGGGAGCGCATCCAGGCGGGTGGACCGCGTACCGGCGACGGATCCAAGTGGAGATCCCGCTGCCTCGACGACACCCTCCACCTGTACCGGAGCGAGACCGGCTACGGCATCTACGAAGCCTCCTTCCGGCCGCTCGCCGGCGGGGGTTGGAGGATCTCGCACGCGGTCGTCGAGGGGCACGCCCCGCGCTACGCGTCCCCGTCGGCGGAGTACGACCGCCTCGTCCTGGAGCTCGTGGTCAGCGCCGTTCTGCTCGGCGAACCCGCCGGGGAGCTCCGCGCCTCGCTGACGCGCATGATGCGTTCGCTCTCGGGCGTCCTCGACATGACCTCCGAAGTCGTCGAGCACAGCGTTCTCGGTCTTCCTGCCGCCTGACCCTGCGTGCCGCCCGCCGCGACGAGGTGGAGGGCGCGTGATCCGGGCGGAGTGCGCCCCCCCCGGTCCGGCCGGGCGCCCGGCCGGCGACCCCGCCCCACGGCGTGCCTCCGGCGGCCGGGCGGCCCGGGAGGTCGTCGTCCCGGGGCGGTCCGGGTGCGCCCGCGCCCGCGTCGCGCCGGCGGATCCCCCACGCGTTCCCCTTCGAATTGGAGTGATTGTCATGCAAGGCCCTCGCGACCACGTCACCGACACCGCCTATGAGAAGCGCCGCGACGAGATCGCGGCGCTGTCGGCCGGCGTCACCCTCGACGGCCCCGTCCCGGTGGTCGAGTACGTCGACTGGGAACACGAGGTGTGGCGGCTGGCCTGTGCCGCCCTCGACGCCCGGCACCGCGTGGACGCGGCCGCGGAGTACCTCGAATCGGCGGAGGCGCTGGCCATCCCGCTGGATCACGTCCCCCAACTCCGTGACGTGAGCGCACGGTTGAGCTCGATATCCGGGTTCCGTCTCCAGTCGGCCGCCACCCTCGTGCCGCTGAAGGAGTTCTGCGGCAGTCTCGCGAACTCCGTCTTCCGCTCGACGCAGTACATCCGGCACCCTCGCGCCCCCCTGTACAGCGAGGACCCCGACATGCTGCACGACCTCGTCGGCCACGGGAACGTCCTGGCGAACGACCGGTTCGTCCGCCTGTACCGGCTCGCCGGCGAGGCCGCCAACCGCGTGGAGACCGACGAGGCCCTGCAGTTCATCGGCAAGGTGTTCTGGTTCACCCTGGAGTGCGGTGTCGTCCGCGAGCGCGGCGAACGCAAGGCGTACGGGGCGACACTGGTCTCCTCCTACGGGGAGCTGGACCACTTCCGCGGCGCCGAGTTCCGCCCGCTGTCCATCGAGGGCCTCGTCGACGTCAAGTACGACATCACCACGTACCAGCCGCTCCTGTTCGAGGCGGACTCCATGAACGAGGTCGAGGACCTGGTGGGCTCCTTCTGGGACACCTGCGACGACGACGGCATCGCGGCCCTGTTCGACGGGGCCTCACGCTCGGTCGGCACCCGGCGCTGAGCCGGTTCGCCCGCCCGGCGCACGACCGGGGAAGCACCCAGGAGGGCCGACGGCGACGACGCCGTCGGCCCTTCGCCTGTGCGGCCGGCGGAGGAGCGCCGACGGTCACGGGAAGCCCGGCGGAGGGGCCCGCAGCCACCGGAAGGACGGCGGGCGGGGGAGCACCCCGGCCAGGGGCGGGGCGGCCGGGGAGTGCGCCCGGGCACGGGAAAGGCGGCGGGCGCGTGGCGCCCGCCGCCTTTCCCGTTCGCGCGGGTGCGGGGCCGGAACCGGCCCCGCACCCGTCGGTTCACCGCGCCCCGCGCACCACGTCCGCCACGATCGCCACGGCGGCGGAGACGTCGTCCGCGCCGAGTCCGCGGTGCGTGACGGCCCGGATCCGTCCGTGGCCGAACTCCCCCATCGCCAGGCCGCGTTCCTGGACGGCCCGCAGGAAGCGGTCGTCGTCCAGGCCCGGGGCCGTGACCCGGAACAGGACGATGTTCGTGGTGACGGACCCGGGGTCGATCTCGATGCCGTCGATCTCCGCGAGCCCGGCCGCGAACCGCGCCGCGAGCCGGTGGTCGTCGGCGAGGCGGTCGACCATGGAGGTCAGCGCGACCGCCCCGGCCGCCGCGAAGACGCCGGCCTGGCGCATGCCGCCGCCGAGCATCTTGCGGACGCGCCGCGCCTTCTCGACGAAGTCGGCCTCTCCGGCCAGGATCGAGCCGATGGGCGCCGACAGGCCCTTGGACAGGCAGAACTGGAGGGAGTCCGCGTGGGCGGCGATCTCCGCCGCCGGCACGCCCGTGGCCACGGCGGCGTTGAAGATCCTGGCGCCGTCCATGTGCACCGGGAGGCCGTGCCCGGTGGCGAAGCGCCGGAGCTCGGCCAGGTACTCCTGAGCGAGCGGCCGGCCTCCCATCCTGTTGTGGGTGTTCTCCACGCAGACGAGGCCCGGCAGCGCGAACTGGGAGTCCTCGGGGTCGGGCGGAAGCGCCGCGGCCAGGTCCTCCAGCGCCAGGGTCCCGTCGGGCCGGGTGCGTATCGGCTCGTACATGATGCCGCCGCAGACGCTCGCCCCGCCGGCCTCGTACAGGTAGATGTCGCTCTCGTTGCCGACGAGCACCTTCCCCCCGCGCGGCACGTGCACCATGAGGGCGGCGAGGTTCGCCATGGTGCCGCTGGGCATCAGGCAGGCGGCGGGCTTGCCGACGCTCTTCGCGGCGAGCTCCTCAAGCCCGTTGACCGTGGGGTCCTCGCCGTACACGTCGTCCCCGAGGGCGGCTCGTGCCATCGCGGACATCATCTGCTCGGTGGGCAGCGTGAAGGTGTCGCTTCGCATTTCGATCATGTCGACCCGTCCCGGCTCAGTCGTTCGTCAATCGGACAGTGATGCGGTCCAGCGCTGAATCGAGCGTCCGGTCGAGCTCCTCGACCGAGTCGGCCGAGGCGATGACGTAGCCCATGCGGTCATAGGCGTCGGTGGCCGGCCGGACGGGGTCGCCGGGCCGGCGCGCGACGTGCACCTCCGCCACCCCGGGCAGGCGCCGGGCCGACTCGTGGCCGTCCAGGCCCGCCAGCCGGCCCTCCTCGGCGCTCGTGAGGAAGGCGACGCCGGTCGGGGTCAGCGCTCCGCCCGGGAGCTCGACGGGCAGCCCGGCCGCCGCTCGCAGCTGCTGCGTCAGCAGGTCGGGGCCGCCCGCCAGCCGGATCAGCTCGGGGATCATGCCCCCCGCGAGCCGGGCGTTGATCTCGATGACCGTCGACCCGGCGGGCGTCAGCCGCAGCTCGGTGTGGCAGGCGCCGTGGCGCAGCCCGACCGCCCCGACGGCCGCCCTGACCACCCGCTCGATCTCGGCGGACGCGGTCTCGCCCAGCGGAGCGGGGAAGGCGTGCCGCAGCTCGACGAACGACGGCGGGGCCGACACCGACTTCCGGGTGACGCCGACCAGGTGGAGCTCGCCGTCGGCGAAGATCGTCTCCACGCTGAACTCGGTTCCCTCGACGAGCTCCTCGACCAGCACCTCCTTCGCGACCGCCTGCTCGCGCACGTTGTGCGTGATCGCGAGGAGCTTCGCGGCGTGGTCCCGGGCCTGCTCGACGGAGGTGCACAGCAGCACCCCCGTCGACGCGGAGTCCGCGGCCGGCTTGACGACGCACGGCAGTCCCGTGGCCGCGACCGCCTCGGCGACCTCGGCCTCCCGGGTCACGGCCACCGAGACCGGCTGGGGCAGTCCGGCGTCCGTCAGCAGCCGGCGGGTCTCCGACTTGCGGCGGCACGCGGCCACCGCCGCGGGCGGGTTGCCGGGCAGGCCGAGCGTCGCGGCCAGCGCGGCGGCCGCCTCCAGGTAGAACTCGCTGGTGGTCGTCACGCCGGCCAGCTCGCCGACGTCGAAGCGGGCGCGCAGGGCCGCCGCCGGCGCGTCGGGGTCGTTGGTGTCGCAGCGGATGACCTCGCAGTCGGCCTCGCCGATGCCGGGGTACCTGCCGGGACGGCTGGTGAGCAGGACGGGCACCAGCCCGAGGTCCCGGGCACGCGACAGCGCGAGCATGCCGGTGCCCGTCGTGTTCGACTCGACGAACACCAGGCGCCTGCGCGGCGTGGAGGGCACCTCGGCCCGTGCCCAGCCGTCCACCTCGGTGCCGTACGCGACCTCCGACGGCTCGCTGCGCACGGGGAGTGCGGCGAGGCCGGCCCGGTCCCAGTAGCCGTCGTCGTAGATCGAGTCCACGTAGCGGTCGCCGCGGTCGGGGAAGATGCCGACGACGCGGGTGCCCGGGGGGACGGTGGTGGCCAGGTGCCTCAGCACCCGGTAGACCGAGCCGGAGGAGTTCCCGGCGAAGATGCCCTCCTCGCGGGCGAGGTCACGGGTCGCGACGAACGCCTCGTGGTCGTTCAGCCAGTGGACCTCGTCGATCTCCGCGTGGTCCAGGTTGCCCGGCACGAGGCTGTTGCCGATGCCGCTCTGCTTGCGTCCCGGCTGGTCGGGCTGGCCGAACAGGACGCTGCCGACGGCGTCGACGCCGATCACCCGCAGCGGCTCGGTCCGCCCCGCGGCCTTCAACTCCCGCCGCAGGGCGCGGGCGGTCCCGCACAGGGAGCCGCCGCTGCCGACCGCGCCGACGAGGACGTCGACGCCGCCCAGGTCCGCCACCAGCTCCCTGGCCAGCGCGGCGTAGGCGAGCGGGTTCTGCGGGTTGGAGTACTGGCGCGGCCAGAACGCCCCCGGGTACGCGTCGCGCAGCGCGGCGAGCCGTTCGAGACGGGCGCTCTGCCAGCCGTTCGCCGTCATCGCGTCGACCACGTGCACCGAGCAGCCGAGTGCCCTCAGCTTCGCCAGGGTGATCGCGTCGATGCGGGGGTCGGTGACGATGTGCACCGGGTGGCCGAGCGCGTGGCCCGCCACCGCGAGGCCCAGCGCCATGGTGCCCGAGGAGCTCTCGATGATCGGCGCGCCCGGGGCCAGGACCCCGTTCTCGCGGGCCTCGAGAACGACCTGGCGGGCGACCCGGTCCTTCATCGCGAACAGATTCTGCAGTTCGAGCTTGGCCGCCACCGTCACGTCCGCGGGCGCAGCCCGCAACCGCACGAGGGGGGTGTGCCCGATGGCCTCGACGAGGTCGTTGTAGATCATTGCTTGTTCCGCTTCCTGTTCAGCTCGAAGCCAAGGTCTGGTAGCAGAGCACCCGTTCGCGGTGGACGAGCTGACCGCACCGGTTGATGGCCTGGGCCAGCCGGCTCCGGAAACCGGGGACGTCGTGCGGCAGCAGCAGCCCGATCGTCGACCCGCTGTGCGCGGTGACGACGCCGACCCCGCCGATCTCGGCGCTGAGGGCGGTCATCGCGCTGAGGGTCCGCTTGCGGCAGAGGCGCTGGTTCAGATGGGCGCTGCGGGTCGCGACCCGGCCGATCGCGGCCGCGTCACCGGCCCGCACCGCCGTCCGCACGTCGTCGAGGAGCCGGGCGTACTCGTCCCGCTCCGCCGCCGTGAAGTTCTTCGGGATCCTGTTGAACGCGACGGTGTCCACGGTGCCGCCCTCGTCGATGCCCACGATGGTCATCGGCGGCAGCGCGCCGAGCCGGTCGAGCAGCTCGACGTCGCGGTGCCGGAACGCGACGGCCCCCGGATACATGACGCCGTCCGTCGGCTCGATCTCCCGCAGCACGTCCTCGATGACCCGGGCCGGCAGGTCGACGCCGACGGCGCTCGCCACCGCCCGCGCCGTCGCCACCAGGTCGGCCGAGGAACTCGCCAGGCCCTTGCCCTCCGGCAGGGATCCGTCGAGCCGCAGGCACCCGCCACCGTCCGCGTAGCGCGCGAGAACGGCCTCGGCGACCCTGCGGGCCTTCGTCTTCGTGGCCGGGAACACCTCGACCGCGTCGTACGCGCTCCGGTACTCGAACGTCGCGGTGGCCCACCGGGCGATCGGCAGGGTCACCAGGAAGTCGGGCCCCCCGTCCGGCAGCGCGCCCTGGAGGAGCTCCCCGAAGGTGCCGAAGGCGGAACTGACCGCGACGGCCCGGGCGGGCGAGGCGTGCCGCCCGGCCGTCGGCTGGATGAGCTGCCGGCTCGTCATGCGGCTCCCCCGGCCGCCGGCGCCACGGCGGCGTCGGTGGCCGCGATCGCGTCCCCGACCGCAACCCGGCGCGCGTCCCACTCCGCCGTCAGCGCGTCGAGCCGCCGGCGCTGCTCGGCGAGCAGCGCCACCACGGCGTCGGGGCCGGTCGAGCCCGCGGACACCTTCGCGCGCAGCTGCGCGTCCACGTCCGCCGAACCCGTCAGGTACGAGGCCGGGTCGTCCAGCGGATGCCCCTCCTTCAGCGCCGCGTCGGCGAGCGCCGCCGGGTCGGTGTGCCCGGCGTGGCCGTCGCCCCCGGCGAGCACCGCGGTCACGTACCGGCCGGCGATGACCTGGGCGGTGCGCCACGGCACGCCGGCCCGCAGGGTCAGCTCGTTGGCCAGGCCGAAGCCGCCGAAGTGGTCCTCCTCGCAGACGGCGCGCATCCGGTCGGTGCGCCACTCCAGCCGGTCGACGACCAGGGTGAAGCCGGTCAGCACCGCGCGGATAGCCCCGAACATGTTGCCCGCGTGCAGGCCCGCCTCCTTGGAGACCTCCACCATGTTGCTGTACGGGGTGTTCCGCTGGCCCGTGGCGAAGTCGACGTAGAAGGCCGTCAGATGACCGGTACGGCCGCGCAGCCGCTCCAGGATCGGGTAGTTCTTCTTCTGGGGCATGGCCGCCGAGATGCCGGCCAGCTCGTCCGGCAGCTCGACCAGCCCGTACGCGCTCGACGACCACGCCATGAGGTCGGTCAGGACGCGGCTGAACCCGACGCCCGCGGAGGCGATGTCCGCGGCGACGTCGAGCAGCCACTCCCGCGAGGCGACCGCGGACAGCGCGTGCGGGACCGGGCCCGCACAGCCGATCGCCGTCGCCAGCCAGTCGCGGTCCCAGGCGAGTTCCTGCCCGGCCATGGGACCGGCGCCGAGCGGCGAGAAGTTGATCCGGTCGTAGGTGGCGAGCAGCCTGGACGAGACGCGCAGCGCGTGCTCCGCCACGGCGCTGAGGTAGAAGCCCGGCGTGATGATCTGCGCCGCCTGGAGGTGCGTGTACCCGGGCATAGGCGAGGTCACGTCCTGGGACGCGCGCGCGTGCGCGACCTCGGCCAGCTCCCCGAGCATCGCCGCGACCTCGGTCACCTGGTGCCGCCCGTAGAGGAGTTGGGCGCACGCCTGGAGGTCGTTGCGGCTGCGGTCGACGTGCCAGGCGGGCACCGGCTCCGGCAGGACCTCCGCCACCCGCTTCTCCATCGCCAGCGCGATGTCGGTGAGCGCCGCCCCCGCACCCGCGGTGAGCACCTCCGGGGTCAGCCCGCCGAGCGCCTCCGCGAGCCGCTCCACCTGCCGGGCCGACAGGACTCCGAGACGGCGGTACTCCCGCAGGAGCGCCTTCTCGATCAGCACGTACCAGGGCAGCAGGTGGACGACCTCGTGCCGGAACTGCGGTTCGAGGAACTCCTGCCGGACGAAGTCGTCCGGCGTCGCCGTGAGCCGGCCGGTCAGCTTCAACGGGTACCGCCCTGCGCCGCGTCCGCGAGGGTCGCGGAGACGAGTTCCGCCGCCGCGGCGGGGTGGCTGCGGACGAGGTAGCGGCCCGCGTCCTCGATCCGGGTGGTACGCGCCCCGGGCAGCACGTCCGCGCAGCGGGCCGCGGCGCCGCCCTCGCCGGGCGCCCGGGGGATCACGATGACGGTGGCGGGCACGTCGAGGGTCCCGGCGAAGGCACCGAGCGAGCGCTCCGCCTCGCCGAGGTCGTGCAGGTAGGCCCGCTCGATCAGCTCGGTGCGGCTCGACCGCGACTGGTCGACGTCGGTGAGCGCGCCGGCGTCGCGCAGCCAGGCGCCGATGTCCGCCGACCCGGCCGCGACCGGGTCACCGCCGGAGTCCTGTCCGGTGGCCGCCGCCAGGAACAGGTGCCGCGGAGGCGCACCGGCGGTCCGCAGCGCGCGGGCGGTCTCCAGCGCGAGCGCCACGCCCGCGCCGTGGCCCCACAGCGCCACCGGGATCTCGATCCGCTCGCGGATCTCCTCGCCCAGCCGGTCGGCGATCGCGTCGACGCCGACGAGCTCGTCGTCGGGCCTGGCGATGTCGTGGCCGGGCAGCTCCACCGCGTACACCGCCACGTCCGACGCGGCCAGCGCCCGGGCCATGGCCTCGAAGTTGAGCGCGTTGCCCGCCTCGTACGGCACGCACACCAGCGCCGTGGTCGCGGTCGCGGGAACCGAGAGGGGCTGCAGGAGCGGCGACTCCTCCGAACCGGCCCCGTCGGCGGCCTGCGCCAGATCGGCGAGCACCGGGTTCGCCATCAGGTCCACGAGGGAGATGAGCCCGCCGAGCTGCACGACGAGCCGGACCGCGGCGAGCGAACCGCCGCCGAACGCGAAGAAGTCGTCGGTGCGGCCGACCTCGTCGAGCGGCAGGCCCAGGACCTCCGCCCAGACCGTGGCGATCCGCCGCTCGGTGTCCGTCCGCGGCGGCGTCAGGCTGTTGCCGCTCGCACTGTTGGTCTCGAGGTCGGCGAGGCCGCGCTTGTCCACCTTGCCGTTGTCGGTGAGCGGCAGTTCGGGCAGCCAGCGCAGCGTCCGCGGGACCAGCTGGAGCGGCAGCCGCTCGGCCAGCAGCTCGCGGACGGCCGGGATCGCCTGCTCGGCGGTGTAGAAACCGGCCAGGCGCTTGCTCACGCCGTCCGGCATGACGATCACGCACGCCGACAGGACCCCGGGCACCCGCAGGAGCTGGGCCTCGACCTCGCCGACCTCGACCCGGACGCCGCTGATCTTCACCTGCTCGTCCCGCCGGCCGACGAACCGGAGCCGGCCGTCGGGCAGCCAGTGCCCGTAGTCACCGGTGCGGTAGCGGCGCAGACCCGGCCGGACGGGGTCGTCCCCGAAGGCCTCGGCCGTACGCTCGGGGTCGTTGATGTAGCCCCGGCCGACGCAGACGCCGGAGAACGTGACCTCACCGACCGAGTCGTCCCGCACGGGCAGTCCGTCCGGGCCGATCACGTCGACGAGGACGTTGGCGATCGGCACGCCCACGGTGACCTGGTCGTCCTCCGCCATGGAGCGGATGACCTCGTGCGTGGTGTCGTCCGACGCCTCGGTGGCGCCGTACGCGTTGACCACCGGCACCTCGGGGCACTGCTTGAACCAGCGGGTGAGCACCTGCCGGCTCACGGCCTCGCCGGTGACGCCGAGCATCCGCAGCGAGCCGGGTGCGGGGTCGCCGCCCTCCAGCCGGGTGACGATCACGTCCAGGTAGCTCGGGACGAGCTGCAGGACGCCGACGTTCTCCTCGGCGAGGAGCCGGAGGAGGCCGGGGACGTCCAGCATCAGCTCGGGGTCGATGATCACGGTGCTGCCGCCGACGACGAGCGGCGCGATCGCCTGCCACAGCGAGATGTCGAAGCACTGGGACGCCGTCTGCGCGACGACGGTGCCGGACTCCAGCTCGAAGGTGTCCACCTTCGCCAGCAGGTGGTTGAGCATGCCGGCGTGCTCACAGGCGGCGCCCTTCGGCGCGCCCGTGGAACCGGAGGTGAAGTAGATGTAGGCGAGCGCGTCCTCCGCGACGCGCTCCGGACGGGCCGCGAGGACCGCCGACGGCGCCAGCGGGAGTGCCCGGACGGCCGCGTCCTCGAGCGGACGCGCCGACACCTCGGCCTCGACCAGCGCGATCCGCGTCCCGCTGCGGCGCAGCAGGTCGGCGATGCGCTCGTCGGGGTACGCCGGGTCGATCGGCAGATAGACGCCGCCCGCCTTGAAGATGCCGAGGATCGCGGCCAGCCAGTCGAGCGAGCGCTGGCTGATGACCGCCACCACGCCCTCGGGCCGGAGCCCGGCCGCAAGGAGCGCCCCGGCCACCCGGTCCGCGGCGGCGTCGAGCTCCGCGTAGGTCCAGCGGGTCCCGCGGTGCACGGCGGCGACAGCCGACGGCGTCTCGCGTGCGCACTCCTCGAAGAGCTCGTGGACACGGCGGTCGGGGAGCGGCCGTACCGGCCCGACTCCACGCGACCGCGGACCGCGGACCGCCTCGACCTTCTCCGTCACGGTGCCAGCCTTTCCGGCCGAACGTAGGGGCGGCCTGGATTCCAGATCAATCAACCGACGAGAAAAACGCACGCGTTGTGGAGCGTCACGGAGGACCGGCGCGGCACCGCACGGGCCGACGGCAACGGCCTCCGGTGCCCAGCACGTTAGTGAGCCGCGACAGCCACCCGTACTGACATCGGTCAGGGCTCGGACGGGAGGACGGCACGAACGGCCCGGCGCGCCCCTCCCGCGGCGGTCGGCCAGGTCGGCGGCGGGCACGGGTGCGGGCCGGCCCCCGTCGCGTCCCGGCCGAAGTACTGACAGGTATCAGTACCGGAATGCCACCGGCGCGCCTGCATACTCGGCACCAGTCGCACCAAAAGGAGACCTGGAGTGTTCCCGCTCAGCGCCTCACAGCAAATCGTCTGGCTGCAGCAGAAGGTGGTTCCCGACAGCCGCGCCTATCACGCCACGGCGGTCGTCGACTTCCACGGTGAAATCCACCCCACGGTGCTCCGCCGATGCGTGTCCGACGCGGTGGGGCGCCATGACGCGATGCGGATACGGATATGTGACGAAGGCTCTGCGATCGCCTTCCAGGAAGTCGTGGAAAACCTCCGCATAGAGATTCCCGAACACGACCTGCGAGGCGTCGGGGATTCCGAGGAGCGGCGGGCGGAGCTGCTCCGCCGGCAGGTGCTCGCCGAGTTCGACCTGCAGACCGCGCCCCTGGTCCGCTGGACGCTGGTGCGCCTGGCCGACAGCCACTGGCAGCTCTTCATGACCGAGCATCACCTGGTGCACGACGGCCGCTCCACCGTGGAGTTCCTCGCGGGCGTGTTCCGGCAGTACGCGGCCGAGGTGACCGGCGGGGAGTTCGTCGCGGAAGCCGCTCCCTCCTACGAGGAGTACGTCGCCCATACCCACTCCGACGAGTACCGCGCGCGGGTCGCCGCCGACGTCGCGTGGTGGGCGGAGCGCCTCGAAGGCGCCCGGTTCACCGTCGACTTCCCCGGCATCGGCTCACGGCGGTCGGCCCTGTTCGACCACCGCGGAGGCCAGTTCCGGCAGGCGATTCCCGCCGACCTCATGGCCCGGGTCAGCGCGGTCGCCAAGGAAGGCGGCAACACCGTCTTCGCCACGCTGCTGGCGGTCTACGGCGAGCTCTGCCGCCGCCACTCCGGTCAGGACGACCTGGTCATCGGCATGCCGTTCGCCAACCGTCCCCCCGGCTTCGAGCGCACGGTGGGCATGATGGTCGGCGCCGTTCCCCTCCGGCTGGCGATCGACCCCGGCGCCCCGGGCGGCGAGGTCGCCACGGAGGCCATGGAGGCGGTCTTCGACGCGATCGACCACGAGTCGGCGCCGATCCAGGAGCTCGTGAAGGCCACCGGGCGCAGCAGCAAGGGGCTCGGCAACCCCCTCTTCAACATCATGTTCGCCATGCACGACGCGCCCTGCCCCCCGATGGACGTCCCCGGCCTCTCCGTCGACATGCAGATCGCCGTCGGCGCCGACAGCACCAAGTTCGACCTCAGCGTCGTGGTCATGCCCGGCAAGGTCCTCCACGGCACCGGCGGCGAGCACGGATACGAACTGGTCTGGGAGTACTCCACGCAGGTCTTCGCACCCGAGCACGTGGAGCTGCTCGCCACGGGCTTCGAAGACCTGCTCCGCGCGTACGTCGAGCGTCCGCACGAGCCGATCGGCAGCCTCGCGCCGGCCGTGGTCGCGCCGCCGGCCGCCGGTCACGACACCGAGGAGGACCCCCTCGCGCCGGCCGCCGAGGTGGAGCCGCCCGTGGCGGCCGCCCGGCCGGCCGCCGGCCCGGAGGGCTCCGCGTCGCTGTGGCTCCAGGCGTTCCGCCACGTCCTGGAGCGCGACGACATCGACGAGGACGACGACTTCTTCCAGGTCGGCGGCTACTCGCTGCTCGTCCCGATGCTGCTGGCGCACTACGAGTCGCTCGCGGGCTGGCGGCCGCCGACGAGCCTGGTCTTCGAGTTCTCGTCGCCGCTCGAACTCGGGGCCGCCTCGGCCGAGCGCCTCCGGCAGCCCACCGGCGTACGGGGCTGACGACGGGGGAACGGGGCGATGACCAAGTACCGGCACACGGTCGAGGAAGCCGACAGGTTCACCAAGCACGGCATCGACCTGACGGTCTACGGCCAGGACGACCCGGCGGCCACGGTCGTGCGCGTGAACGTCGAGCGAGGCCATTTCCAGGAATTCCTCAACACCAGGAGTTCCTACACCTATTACATCGTCAGTGGTCAGGGCGTGTTCCACCTGGACGGCGAGCCCGTCGCCGTCGACGCCACCGACCTGATCACCGTCCCGCCGAACACCCGGATCTTCTATTTCGGCGCGATGGAGATGGTTCTCACGGTGGCGCCCGCGTTCGACGAACGAGACGAACGGCACGTCAGGTTCATCAGCGAGAGCGAGAGCCCCTGCTGATGCCGCTGCCGGGCATCACTACCACTTGGATGGAGGACGGCATGTCGACGACCACGGACGGGGCCGCACTGCTCATGGAACGCAATGCGCGCACTCTGGCGTCGCTACCGAACGAACTGGCCCTGCCGACGGATCGTCCGCGACCGGCTCACGTCTCCTCGGTGAGGGAGTCGCACCGGTTCGGCATCGCTCCCGAGGTCCACCGGGCCCTGCTCGCGGCGGCCGGGGAGGCCGGGGTGACGGTGGGGACGACGGTCCGGGCCGCCGTGGCCGCCCTGCTGGCCCGGCTGGGGGCCGGCACCGACCTCCCGATCGCGGTTCCCGCCGCGCCGCGACCCGGGGTGCCGCGGGGCGACGCGGCGGAGTTCCTCGCCCGTCACCTCGTCGTACGCATCGACGCCTCGGGCGACCCGACGCCACGCGCACTCCTCGACCGGGTGCGGGACGCGGAGGACGCGGCGCGAGCGGCGCACGACGTGCCCGCGGAACGGCTGGCCGAGATCGTCGACCTCGCCCCGTACGCGGGCCGGAGCCCGCTGGTCCAGGTGAGCGCCCACGTCGACGACGAGGTCACGGACGGGAGCGCCACGACGGACCCGTCCGCCTTCGACCTCGCCGTCACCCTGACCGGGCGCCGGCGGGGCGACGGGGAGCCGGCGGGCATCGCCGCCGAGATCGCCTACGACACCGACCTCTTCGACCGTGCGACGGCCGTCTCGCTCGCGGACCGGCTGGTCCTGCTGCTGACGGCGTTCGCGACCGCGCCGGAGACCGCCCTGTCCCGCGTGGAGCTGCTGTCCGACGCGGAACGCAAGGCCTGGCTGGAGACGTCGAGCGGGGCGGAGCGCGAGATCGGCGAGGGCACGCTGGTCCGGCGGTTCGAGGACCGGGTCCTGGAGACACCGGACGCCGTGGCGCTGGTGTGCGGCGAGAGGTCGCTGACCTTCGCCGAACTGAACACCCGGGCCAACGCGCTCGCCCACCGCCTGATCGGCTCGGGCGTCCGGACCGAGGAGCCGGTGGCCATCCTGATGGACCGCTCCCCGGAGCAGATCGTCGCGGTCCTGGCCATCCTCAAGGCCGGCGGCTGCTACCTCCCGCTGCACCCGGCCCACCCGGCGGACCGCATGCTCGGCGTCATGGCCGCCGCGGACGCCCGAATCCTGCTGACCGACACGACCCACGCCCACCACGAGGCCGCGCGGGGCGCCACCGCCACGCTCCTCGTCACGGCGGACGACGCCGAAGGGGCGGCCACCGGCAACCCCGACCGCGCGCCGCTGCCCGAGCAGGCCGCGTACATCCTCTACACCTCGGGCTCGACCGGAGTCCCCAAGGGCATTCTGGTGCCCCACCGGAGCGTCGTGTGCATGGCGCTCGACAGCTCCTGGGACGAGGCGGCCGTGGCGCGGATGCTCGTGCACTCGCCGCTGGCCTTCGACGTGTCGTCGGGCGAGCTCTGGCTGCCGCTGCTCAGGAACGGGCGGCTGGTGATCGCGCCGCCCGGGGACCTGGACGCCCAGGGCCTGAGGGAACTCGTCGCACGCCACGGCGTGACCGGCGCCCTGCTCTCCGGCGGACTCTTCCGCAGCATCGCCGACGACTCGGCGTCCGCCTTCGCCGGCATGCTCCGCGTGTACACGGGCGGCGAGGCGATCTCCCCGGTCGCGGTGCGCAAGGTGCTCGAAGCGGCCCCCGGCCTCGTCGTCCACCCCCAGTACGGCCCCACCGAGGCCACGCTGTGCGTCACCCACCACAGCGTCGACCGGGCGGACCGGCTGACCGGCGACGTCCCCATCGGCACGCCGATGGACAACAGGCGCGTGTACGTCCTGGACGAGCACCTCGAACCGGTGCCGCCCGGCACGGTCGGCGAGCTGTACCTCGGCGGCGAGGGGCTGGCCCGCGGCTACGTCGGCAACCCGGCGCTGACCGCGGAGCGGTTCGTACCCGACCCGTTCCACGGCGTGGGCGCCCGGATGTACCGGTCGGGCGACCTCGCCCGCTGGACCCGCGACGGCGTCCTGATGTTCGTGGGCCGCACCGACGACCAGGTGAAGGTACGCGGCTACCGCATCGAACTCGGCGAGATCGAGACCGTCCTGGCCCGGCAGGACGAGGTCGCGCGGGTCGTGGTGATCGTCCGGCAGGACCGGCCGGGCGACGAGCGCCTGGTGGCGTACGTGGTTCCGGCCGCCGGACGGACACCGGACCCGGCGGCGCTGGCCGGCCGGGTCGGCGCGGCACTGCCCGCCTACATGGTGCCCTCCGCCTTCGTCACGCTGCCCGAACTGCCCCTGACGCCCAACGGGAAGCTGGACCGCAAGGCCCTCCCGGCCCCCGACTACGGCGGCGGCACCGGCCGGGGCCCCCGCACGCCCGAGGAACACCGGCTGTGCGCCGTCTTCGCCGAGATCCTGGGCCTCGAACGGGTCGGCATCGACGAGGGGTTCTTCACCCTGGGCGGCGACTCGCTCCTCGCCACCCGGCTCAGGACCAGGATCCGCACCGAACTCGGCGTGGAACTCCGCGCCCAGGCCCTGGTCCGCAACCCGACCGTCGCCGAGCTCGCCCGGCTGCTCTGACGGAACCGCCCCGCACGAAGACGCCCGGGGGGCCACCGCACTCGGTGCGGTGGCCCCCCGGGCGTCGCGCGTCGCCGCCTACTGCGCGGGCGCGCCCAGGTAGCCGGGGAACAGCCCGTCGGGGTCACGGTCCGCACGGATCCGCCGGAACCGCGACCAGGCCGCGTCGGACATGATCCGGTCGGGCCTGACCGTCAGGTCGCTGTCCCCCAGGTAGCAGCCGGCGGACGCGGGGGCCACGCGGCGCATGGTGGCGTCCAGCCACGCCCGGCACCGCGCGTCCTCGCCGGGGGTCTCGCCGATCACGTACGCGGCGAAGTACAGGTCGGTCCCCACGGACAGGGCCATGTCCGGCGCCGGCCGCGAGCGCAGCGGGGTGAAGTCGCCCAGGACGGTGAACGTCCTGGGCGTCGGCAGGCCGCCGAAGGCGGGCACCAGCGCCGGGACCAGTTCGGAGGCGTCACCGGCGAGGAAGGCGTTGTCCGCGAAGTAGCGGTGGTGGTCGGGGTTGGCCCGCAGCTGCGCCGCCTGCAGCTCGGCGAACCCCACCGGCCGGGCGACCGTGGTCGCCGACGCCTTCCCGGCCACCGGGCAGGTGTCGAGCGCGGCCAGCGACGCCGGCCCGCCGTCGAACGACAGGGCGTCGACGATCACCACCGGGGCGCCGGAACCGGGCGGGGTGCAGCCGACGGCGGCGAGCTCGACCGAGGCCGGCACCTCGCCGCGCGCCGCCAGGTACCAGGCCAGGACCTCGGGAGCGAGCTCGGCGGGGTACACGTACGAGGACTGCGTCAGCTCCCTGAACCGGGGGCGGGTGCGCAGCCGGAACCCGGTCACCACGCCGAAGAAGCCGGGGCCCGCGCCGCGCGCCGCCCAGAACAGGTCGGCGTTCTCCGTCTCGGAGCACCGCACGAGGTCGCCCCCGGCCGTCACCACGTCCATGGACTCGACGGACTCCGCGGCCCAGCCCCAGCCGCGGCAGTTCCACCCGATGCCGCCCTGCAGCAGGAAGCCGCCCATGCCCACGGTGGGGGAGTGGCCCACGGAGAAGAACCGGCCGTGCTGCGCGAGGTACGGGTCCAGGTCCAGGCCGCCGCGCACCGCGGGACCGACCGCCACGGTCGCGTCGGCGGGGTCGTACGCCATGCCGGTGAACAGGGCCAGGTCGACGAGCAGGGTGTCCTCGCGCAGCGACCACGCGGGCCAACTGTGCCCGCCGGAGCGGACGGAGACCTGCCAGCCCTCGGCCGCCGCCAGCCTCACCCCCGCCGCCACGTCGGCGGCGTCCGCCGCGCGCAGCACCGCCGCGGGGCGCCTCGACGGCAGCCGGTGGTTGAAGAGGCGCGAGGTCGCGGCGTCGGCGAACCCGGTGTCGCCGCTGCGCCAGAAGGCCCCGGTGAATGAAGTCATCAGCAAGTGGTCCCCAGATCGCTCCGCACGCCGTGCGGATCGGTGGGCACAGGGGCCGGGCCGCGCCAGGGCCGCCCGGCCGCGCCTGTGCGTGGATGTCGGCCGGACAGGAGAGGGCGGCGGCGCGCCGTGCGCGCGCCGCCGCCGGTCGGGGCCGTCGCCGTCAGGCGGCCGGGCCCCCGTCGACGGACAGGCTCCGCCGCAGACTCGCGGGCCTCAGGTCCGTCCAGGAACGGTCGAGACGGGCGAGGCACTCGGCCTTCGTGCCCCGCGTCCCCGCCTCGGACCAGCCGGCGGGCAGCTCCCGCCCGACCGGCCAGACCGAGTACTGCTCCTCGTCGTTGCGCACCACGCGGAACGCGCGTGCCTCGTCGTCGTACACAGGACTCCCTCCCTAGCTGCCGGCGGGCAGGGCGAACGCCTCGGCCGCGTCGAGGAGCTGTTCCACGGCCGCGCCGGGGAAGCGGCTCTCGTTGTAGTGCGCGACGATCTCCGGGCCCGTCTCGTACAGGTTCCAGCCGACGACCACGGTCTCCGGGAAGCGCTTCCCGCCGGGGATCTCCAACTCCACGTACTCGGCCTCGGTCCCGGTGAACGGCGGCAGGTCGTACGAGGAGGGCGGCTCCTCGTTGAGGCTGACGTACAGTCCGGCCTGCCGGTCCGGCACCATCAGCGTCTCGTTCCAGTACCGTCCCGCGACGAGCAGCGGAATGCTGTGCTCGAAGACGTCGTGCGTCCGGAGGAACACCTCGCGGACCGTCTCGATCCGGCTCCCGCGCTCCCGTCCCAGGTGCAGCGGCACGGTCTGCACGAAGAGACCGGCGGTCCGCGAGGTGCCGGGCAGCGTGCGGCCGTGCTGGTTGACGGAGATTCCCGGCGCGGCCTCGCCGGTGACCTCCGGGGCCGCCGCGAGCACACCGGCCGTCACCGCGGCGAAGGGAGTCGCCCTGGCCTCCAGCGCGAAGCGCCGCAACCGCGCCTTCGCGTCCGCAGGAAGCGCCCGGGTGATCCTCCGGGGCCGGTACTCGCCGCCGTGCCCGGTGCCGACGGGGAACGGCGGCGGGACCGTCCCGAACTCGTCGACGTACGAGCCCCAGAAGGCGCGCCGCTCCGCTCCCCAGGAGCCGGCGAACAGACGGCGCTCCTCCGAGGCGAAGGCCTGGTAGCTGCCCGCACCCGACACGTCACCGGCATCGCCGGCCAGCGCCCGGTTGTAGAACTCGGTGAAGTCCGACCGGATCCGGGCCCACGAGGCGAGGTCGTTGATGATGTGGTCGATCGCGATCCCGAAGAGGTGCCTGCGCTCGTCACGCCGCACGACGGCGATGCGCGAGAAGCCCCGGCCGTCCAGGCTGAACGGCTCGCCGACGAAGCGCGTCATCAGCTCGACGGCCTCCGCGTCCGACCCGGCGTCGAGGACCTCCACCTCGCTCAGCGCGTCGTCGTACGTGCACGCCTCCTCGGGCGACAGGTAGGTGCGGCGCAGCACGTCGTGGCGCAGGCACACCCGCCACCACGCGTCGCGCAGCGCGGCGAGGTCGAGATCGCCGGTGAGCCACATCGCCATGTAGTGCAGGTTGTGCCAGTCGGCGAACTCGCCGGTCAGCCGGGCCGTTTCCGCCAGCGAGGTCGGCCCCGCCGACCCCTTCTCCTGCGGGGACGTCATCTCTCACCTCCGGGCACGTGACGCCTGTCAGGCCTGCGAACGGGCGCCGTCGGCACCGGATTCCCCCCGCCCCGGCTCGCCTTCCAGGAAATCCGCAAGGCTGCGCGGCGAGGCGTGGGAGAACACGTGGCGCAGCTTCACGTCGACCCCGAGGGCGTCGTGGATCCTGCCGGTGATCTGCAGGACGTGCAGCGACGACCCGTCGTTCTCGAAGAGGTCGGACTCCTCGTCGAGTTCGGGATTGCCGAGGACCTCCCGCCAGATCTCGGTCAGAGCCGCGACGCGATCCGGCGCCATCTGATTCTGTGGACTCATGTCGGGAGCTCCTCACGACTGCTGCGCGAATTCCTGGTGCCCACAACTCGCGGGTTGCGGCGGAGCCACAAGCTACCCACCGTCAGGAAGGGCCTGTACTGACACCGGTCAGGATCATGCCGACGTCTCCCGCGTCCTCCGCCTGCACCTGAACGCGCACCTGGCAGTAGGCGTGGTCGGACTCCGTGGCCGCCACCGTCGTGCTGAGCAGCCGCAGCGCGCGACCGTAGAGAACGTGGTCGTTCTGGACGCCCTTGGCCGTCGTCGGAGTGCCTTCGAACGCGCTCCGGTAGCCCCCCGCGCCCATCACGTCGCCCAGCAGGTCCCCGAGGCGCCCGTGGTTCGCGTCGACCCCGGCGAAGGCCGTCCCCGCACCGCCGATCTCCCGCAGGTCCTCCGCGAGCATCCGCCACATCGGCGCGAACCGCGGCTCGGTGGGGCTCGCCCCGAAGCGGTGCAGCGGGAAGCAGTGCCCGTTCACGACGCCGAGCCGCCGGCCGCCCAGATCCACCGACCCGACCGCGTACCCCTTGTCGTGCAGCGTCCAGCGCCGGCCTCCGGGGCCCGAACCCTCCAGGCCCGGATTGGGGAACCGCTTGAACACCACGTCGTCGAGGGGGAAGCGCGACAGGATCCCGAGCGCCAGGGAGGCGTCCCGGACCATGTGCGAGGCGCTCACGGGAAACGACACGACGTGCGGATAGCCGGCCCGTCTCGCCAGTTCCTCCGCCTGGCCTTCCCGGCGCCCGTGGTAGTCGTGCGCCTCCTGCAGACACACCACGTCGGGCGCGTGTTCCTCCAGCACCGAGGCGTGGTGGCCGAGCGACGGAACTCCGTCGCGCTGATGCGACGCACCGAGGATTCCGCCCCCGATGTTCCACGTCGCGAGTTTCAGGAGCGCAGGCGTCATCGAGGCGTCCTCTACGGCTCGTGGCGGGGCGACCGGCCCGCTGTCGTGGCGCGCCAGACTACGGGCGGGCCCGTCGCGCACGTACTGACAGCGGTCAGGAGAAGGACCCGCCCGGCGCCGCTCTCCCGGTCACGCGCCGGCGTCTGTTCCGAGGCCTGTTCCGGCTCCCGTTCCGACGCCTGTTCCGACGCCTGTTCCGGGGCCCGCTTCGGCGCCCGGACCCCGCCTCGGTCCGGTCAGGCGGGGTGCGGCACCGCGACGGCCGTCGCCACGAAACCCTGCCGGCTCGTCCAGCGGCCCTCGAACCCTTCGAGCCGGCGGTCGCCCACCCGCGGACCCGGCACGAGGAGCCCGGCACGGAACCCGCCGCACGCCCGCTCACCGGGATCCACGGAGATCTCGACGTCCGCCTCGGAGAAGTCCAGCCACTTCCCCGTCAGCGGTGACCACGCCTTGTAGACCGCCTCCTTGGTGCTGAACAGCAGCCGGTCCCAGGGGACGCCCGGATGCTCGGCGGCCAGCCTGCCCAGCCGGTCGCGCTCCGCGGGCAGCGACACGATCTCCAGCACGCTGTCGGGCAGCGGTGCCGCCGGCTCGGCGTCGATGCCCAGCGAGACGACGTCGGCGCCGTGCGCCAGCGCGGCCGCGGAGTAGCCCTCGCAGTGCGTCAGGCTCCCGACCAGCCCGGCCTGCCAGGCCGGTGCACCCCGTTCGCCCGGCAGCACCGGCTGCGGCGGCAGGCCGAGCTTCGCCATGGCCCGACGCGCACAGACCCGTACCGTCGTGAACTCCCGGCGCCGCTTGGCGACCGCCCGGCTCACGAGCGCGGCCTCCTCGGGGTACAGCTCCGAGTCCGGGGCGGTGTGGCCGTAGCTCTCCACCACGACCACGCTCTCCGGCAGCAACGCCTCGATCACCGCGCACCCTTCTTCTCCGCCGGGACCTCCGCGACACGGGGTTTCCTCGCCCACCGTATCCAGCGGCGCATCCGGAGGTATGACTGCGGACGCCCCGCACGCCCCGCACGCCCCGCACGCCCCGCACGCCCCGCACGCCCCGCGGCCGGGGCTGTCAGGATAGCGGCCGAGAGGCGGACGGACGTCGGTGGGAGAAAGCACTTGCCGGGGACGCCGCCGAACCGGCCGACGGACAGTCCGTGGTGGAGGCCGTCGCGCCGAGGACCTCGCGTCCGGACGCCGGGTGTTCGAGACGCTCGACGCGGCCGTGACCGACCCGGACGCCGTCCCGGCCTGCTCGGGGCGGACCCTGCCGAGGTGACGGGCCGCCCCGAGGGACGGCACGATGACACCCCTGCCGTCCCCCCCCGCCACCCCACGACCTCCGAGGAGCAGCATGACCACCCCCGGCGCCCGCAACTCGCCCTGGACCCGCCGGTACCGCCCGGCGAACGATGCCCCGATCCGGCTCGTCTGCCTGCCGCACGCGGGCGGTTCGGCCCCCTTCTTCGTCCCCATGGCCAGGGCCCTCTCCCCGGCCGTCGACGTGCTCGCCGTGCAGTACCCGGGCCGGCTGGAACGCCGGAACGAGCCCCTGATCGAATCCCTCGCCGAACTCGCCGCACGCGTCGTGGACGAGCTGATCCCGTGGACGGACCGGCCGGTCGCGCTGTTCGGACACAGCCTCGGCGCCCTGCTCGGCTTCGAGGTCGCCCGGCTGATGACCGCGAAGGGACACCCGCCCGTCCGGTTCTTCGCGTCCGGCCGCCGCGCGCCGGACATCCAGCGCGCCGAGTTCTCCTACCGGATGGATGACCAGGGCCTGCTGCGCGCGATGGCGGAACTCGGCGGCACCGACCCGCGAGTCCTCGCGGACGAGGAGCTGATGCGCATGGCGCTGCCCGTGATCCGCGCGGACTACCGGGTCGTGGAGTCCTACCGGTACGAGCCCGGGCCGCCGCTCGGCTGCCCCGTGACGGTGCTGACCGGCGCGGACGACCCGAAGGTCTCGGCCGCGGACGCGGCCGCCTGGCGTGCGCACACCTCCGGCGCGTTCGAGGTGGTCACGCTGCCCGGCGGCCACTTCTACCTCGTGGACCGGCACGAGACGGTGACGGACCTGATCGCGGAGCGGCTGGCGGCCCTGGCCCTCAAGCTCCGTTGACCGGTGGCGGCGAGGACCTTCCGTGACCGGCACTGCCGACACCGCCCCCGTCGGCCCCGTCGGCCCCGTCGGCTCCGCGGCGCGGCGACCCGCGACGACGTCACCGCCGGTCCTCGCCGCCGGGTGCGCGCTGCTGCGCCGCCGCACGGCCTCGGCCGTCCGGGGCGAGGCCGTCCTGTTGCCGGGCGGCAGCCGCGCAGGCGGTGGGCGGCGCGCATCGAGGACGGTAGCTGTCCGCAAGTGTCGCTAGTGTGCCGATCATGGCCCTCAAGACGATCCACCCCGTCCTCGGCACCCGCGCGCTGAACCGCGCCACCCTCGACCGGCAGCTGCTCCTGCGCCCCGCGTCGCTGGGCGCGGAGGAGGCCGTGGGGCACCTCGTCGGCCTTCAGGCCCAGAACACCAAGCCCCCGTACTACGCGCTCGCCGCGCGCCTGGAGGGGTTCCGGCCCGAGGACCTCTCGGAGCTCATGGAGTCGCGGCGCGTCGCCCGTATCGTCTCGCTCCGGTCGACCGTGCACACCCACACCGCACGCGACGCCGTCGGCCTGCGCAGGCTCGTGCAGGCCGGGGCCATCGACCGCGAGCTGAAGATGTTCCGCAAGGGGCTCGACGGCGTCGACCTCGACCGGCTGAGCGCCCTGGCGGCCGAGTACGTCGAGGAGCGGCCCCGCACCCCCAAGGAGCTGCGGGAGCGGCTGCTCGTGGAGTGGCCCGAGGCCGACCCGCAGGCGCTGACCATCGCCGCCCGTTGCCTGCTCCTGATGGTGCAGGTCACCCCGCGCGGCCTGTGGAGACGGAGCGGGCAGGTCGCGCTCACCACCACCCGGGTGTGGTTCGACGGCCCCGACGGGGAGGCGGCCGCGGTCGACGAGACCGTGCGGCGCTACCTCGGCGCCTTCGGACCCGCCTCCGTCCAGGACATGCAGACGTGGTGCGGTCTCACCCGCCTCCGTCCGGCCTTCGAGCGGCTGCGGGCCGAGCTCCTCGTCTTCCGCGACGAGCGCGGCACCGAGCTCTTCGACCTGCCCGACGCGCCCCGCCCCGACGAGGACACCCCCGCGCCGCCCCGCCTCCTTCCCGAGTTCGACAACCTGCTCCTCTCGCACGCCGACCGCACCCGCGTCGTCCCCGCCGAGCACCACGGCCGCACCTGGACCGGCAACCAGGCGCACCGCACGTTCCTCGTCGACGGCCTCCTCGCCGGCATCTGGCGCCTCGACGAGGCCAAGGACCGCACGACCCTCACGCTCGAACCCTTCACGCGCCTGACGCGCGCGACGCTCACCGCCCTCACCGCCGAGGCCGAGCGGACCCTTCGACTCATGACGCCTCCGGGCACTCCGTACGACATCGCGTACGCGGAGGACTGACGGGCAGTCGGGAACGCCAGGGCGGGTCACCGGGGCCGCGTTGTCGGATTTCCCGGGAGATGGCAGGGTGTTCACACTTGCGTTCTGCGAACGCCTGTGTGTACGGGGGAGATTCGATCATGGCTGTGACGGTGCCGGACTGGGCGGACACGCTGCTCGACCTGGTGGGGGTGAACTGGCCCAACGTCGACGAGGACGCGTACCGCGACATGGCGGACGCGCT
>NZ_JBWKCA010000045.1:0-23758 GCF_056436715.1 Streptomyces sp. NPDC043176 | reverse complement strand
TATCAACTAATCTGGCGTTGATTTTTGGCACGCTGTTGAGTTCTCAAGGAACGGACGCTTCCTTCGTACTCACCCTCGCGGGTTTTCCTCCGGGCTTTCCCTTCGGTATTTCGTGTTTCCAGTTTAGCAGATCCGTTTTCCGTTTCTGCCACCCGCTGGAGCGGGGTGCTGGGGTCGGAATTCGCTTTCGCGCTTTCCGTTCCCGGCGGGGTCAAACATTACCAGGCTTTCTCGGTCCCGTTGACCACAGCCTCCGCGAGCATGCAGAGGTGTAGACCACTGGGGTTAGGATCTGGCTTGATAGGTGCTGCCGACCCGCGACCCGAAGGCGCGTTGGGGTCAGGCAGGAGTACGACAGTACATCCCACCGCCAGTAGAGGCAAATCGTCGCTGGTGCTCCCTAGCTCCGCCCAACTGGTACGTCTCGGGCGGAACTGGGACTACCTATGACATACGCTTCAGAACAGTACGCCGTCCAGGACAGGTAGTGACGGCGCCACACAATCTCCGCCCCTGGGAGGCTTCCCATGACAACCGTGACGTCGCCGCTTGTTGGACGCGCCATCGGTCTCGCCGCAGTTCCCGACCCGGTCTTCTCCGGTGCGATGGTCGGGCCCGGCACCGCCATCGATCCCGTACGTGAGCCCTCGGAGGCCGTGTCCCCCATCGACGGGGTCGTCGTCTCCATGCACCCGCACGCCTTCGTCGTCGTCGACGGCGAAGGACACGGCGTGCTGACCCACCTGGGTATCGACACCGTCCAGCTGAACGGGGAGGGCTTCGAGCTCCTCGTGAACAAGGGTGACACCGTGACGCGCGGGCAGGCCGTCGTGCGCTGGAACCCCGCCGCGGTCGAGGCCGCCGGCAAGTCCCCCATCTGTCCCATCGTGGCCCTCGAGGCCACCGCGGACTCGCTCTCCGACGTCGTCGACGACGCCGACGTGAAGCCCGGCGACCAGCTCTTCGGCTGGAACTGAGCCGGTCCGTCCTGGTGACGACCGCGAGTTCGACATTCAACGCGGCGGCCGGGGCCGCCGCTCAATCGGAGACGGGTGAGATGGAGACAACGCTGCGAGGCGTCGGCGTCAGCCACGGGGTGGCTATCGGCGAGGTCCGGCACATGGGCACGGCGGTCCTGGAGCCGCCGGCCAAGCAGATTCCGGCCGATGAGGCGGAGCGCGAACAGGGGCGCGCCCGTCAGGCCGTGGAGGCTGTGGCCGCGGACCTCAATGCCCGGGGCAACCTGGCCGGCGGCGAGGCCCAGGCGGTGCTGGAGGCCCAGGCGATGATCGCCCAGGACCCGGAGCTCATCGCCGACGTGGACCGCAGGATCGCGGTCGGCAGCACGGCCGAGCGTGGCATCTACGACGCGTTCTCGCACTACCGCGAGCTGCTGGCGGGTGCCGGTGAGTACATGGCCGGCCGGGTCGCCGACCTGGACGACGTGCGGAACCGGATCGTCGCGCGGCTGCTCGGTGTGCCGATGCCGGGTGTCCCGGACAGCGACGAGCCGTACGTGCTGATCGCGCGGGATCTGGCTCCCGCCGACACGGCGCTGCTCGACCCGACGCTGGTGCTGGGCTTCGTGACGGAGGAGGGCGGGCCGACCAGCCACAGCGCGATTCTGGCGCGGGCGCTCGGCGTGCCGGCCATCGTGGCGCTGCCCGGCGCGGGTGAGCTGGCCGAGGGCACGGTGATCGCGGTCGACGGTTCCACGGGTGAGCTGTTCGTGGATCCGAGCGAGGAGAAGAAGGCGGAGCTGACGGAGGCCGCCGCGGCGCGGAAGGCCGCGCTGGCCACGTCCAGCGGTCCCGGTGCCACGTCCGACGGGCACAAGGTGCCGCTGCTGGCCAACGTCGGTGGTCCGGCGGACGTGCCCGCGGCCGTGGAGGCCGGTGCCGAGGGCGTCGGTCTGTTCCGCACGGAGTTCCTCTTCCTCGACGACAGCAAGAAGGCGCCGTCCGAGGAGAAGCAGGTCGAGGCGTACCGCAAGGTGCTCGAGGCGTTCCCCGAGGGCCGTGTGGTCGTGCGGGTGCTCGACGCCGGCGCGGACAAGCCGCTGGACTTCCTGACGCCGGCGGACGAGCCGAACCCGGCGCTCGGCGTGCGGGGTCTGCGGTCGCTGCTCGACCACCCGGAGGTGCTGCGGACGCAGCTGACCGCGCTGGCGAAGGCGGTCGAGGGGCTGCCGGTGTACCTCGAGGTCATGGCGCCGATGGTGGCGGACCGTACGGACGCGAAGGCGTTCGCGGACGCGTGCCGTGAGGCGGGGCTGCGGGCGAAGTTCGGTGCGATGGTCGAGATCCCCTCGGCCGCGCTGCGGGCGCGCTCGATCCTGCAGGAGGTCGAGTTCCTGTCGCTGGGCACCAACGACCTGGCGCAGTACACCTTCGCGGCCGACCGTCAGGTGGGTGCGGTGTCCCGGCTCCAGGACCCGTGGCAGCCGGCGCTGCTCGACCTGGTGGCGATGTCCGCCGAGGCGGCCAAGGCCGAGGGCAAGAGCTGTGGTGTCTGTGGTGAGGCGGCCTCGGATCCGCTGCTCGCCTGTGTGCTGACGGGTCTGGGTGTCACCTCCCTGTCGATGGGTGCGGCGTCGATCCCGTACGTGCGGGCGACGCTGGCGAAGTACACGCTGGCTCAGTGCGAGCGGGCCGCGGCCGCGGCGCGCGCGGCGGACACCGCGCACGACGCGCGGATCGCCGCGCAGGCGGTGCTGTCCGGGGAGTGATCCCGGCCGTGCGGTGTTGATCGAAGGGGCTTTCCGTCACATGGGTGGCGGGGAGCCCCTTCGGCGTGCGCGGGGTCAGTGGTGGAGGGGGTGGTCGTCGTCGGGGTCGGGGGTCAGGGGGAAGCCGGCGCGGTAGTGGACGCCGGGTTCCGGGGAGAGGGGTTCGCCGGTGCGGGCGTCGGTGCAGTAGGCGGCGAAGACCTCGGCTTCGGTGAGGGGGGTGAGGGTGCCGTCGGTGAGGCGCCAGCCGTGGAGGCGGTCTCGGTTGCCGGGGGTGATGGTGCGGAGGACGAGTCCCGCGGGTGCGGCGAGGGCGAGGCCGGCGGCCAGGACGGCGGTGAACTCGGTGGCGGCGGAGTCCTCGGGTGGGGCGGTGCCGTCGGTGTGGAGGATGGCGAGAAGTTGGTCGTCGCCCGCGGGGACGCTGCAGACGAGGTGGTGGGTGCCGGGTCCGGCGGCTGCCAGGAGTCGTGCGAGGAGGCGGCCGGCGCGCTCGAAGGCCGCGCGGCCGATGTCCTCGCCGCAGGTGGCGCAAGGGCCGGTGGTGGCGAGCACGGTGGTGGCGTACTGCCAGGTGGCGTGGCGGACGGCGGTGTCGACGAGCTCGGGGAGGAGGGCGGTGAGGGGCTGCCCGGTATAGGTGACGCGGGCGCCGGTCGCGGCGAGGTGGGCGGTGAAGCGGCTGCGGCTGGTGGGGTGGTCGGGGTCGAGGGCGGTCTCGGTGCACCAGGCCGCGTACTCCTCGGGGTCGAAGAGGGTGACGGTGGTGTGGCCGCCCTGGCCGGCGAGGGTCTTGAGGAGGGCCTCGATCTGCTGGAGATAGGTGGTGTGGTCGTCGAAGGCGAAGGTGCGGTACCGGCGCATGGCCGTGAAGTCGTGCTCGTCGGCGAGGAGGCCGACAGTGTGGGGGATCTCGCGGCGCAGGGCGCGGCGGAGGTGTGCGGTGGTGGTGCCGGTCCGGGTCATGTCTCCCCCTGGTGACGCTTCGATCAGTGCTCACTCACCGTAACCTTCGCCACTGACAGTGACGGTCGGGCGAGGCGTCGGCCGACCAGGCGGTGTTGTGCGGCGCAGGTGGCGACGAGGGCGGCGCCGAGGAAGGGCCAGGCGAGGGGGCCCGCGGAGACGAGGCCGGTCACGACGAGGGGGCCGGCGAAGCGCTGGGTGGACTGGGCGAGGCCGTGGACTCCGAGGTAGGCGCCCTGGGCGTCGTCGGGTGCGAGGGCGATGGAGATCTCCCAGGACGCGATGGTGTGGATCATCTCGGCGAAGGTGAGGACGACGGCCGCGGTGACGAGGGCGACGACGGCGAGGTTGGGGCCGCCGAGCGGGGAGACCGCGATGGCGAGGGTGCCGACGGCGAAGAGGGCCGCGAGGGGGGTGAAGAGGCGGCGCGCCGCGTCGGTGGTGCCGCCGTAGCGGGAGAGCGGGACCTGGAAGACCACGACGAGTGCGCTGTTGAGGACCATCAGGAGGGGTGCGAGGCCGACGGGGGCGTCGGTGGCGTGGACGATCCAGAGCGGGAGGGCGACCTGGAGGACCGAGTCGTGGAGGAAGAAGACGGAATCCCCCGCGGTGAAGGTGAGGAAGCCGCGGTCGCGCCAGGGGTTGGAGGGCTTGGTGGCGGGGTGCGCGTCGGTGGAGGCGGCGGCGACGCGGGAGGGGGTCGGGGAGGGCGGCTCGGCGCAGCGGAGGGTGAGGACCGCCATGACGAGGTAGGAGAGGGCGTCGGCGACGAGCAGGAGGTGGAAGGCGGTGGTGGAGCCGACGGCGAGGGCGGCCGCCGCGCCGAGGCCGCCGAGGGTCCAGCCGATGTTGGAGGTGGTGCGGTTGATGGCCTGGTAGCGGACGCGGTCGGGACCGGCGACCCGGGCCGCGTACAGCTTGGTGAGGACGTTGGTGGCGCGGTCGGGGACGGCTCCGGCGGCGGAGAGGAGGACGAGGAGCAGGTAGTCGTCGGTGGTGAGGAGGGAGAGGAGGGCCGCGGCGCGGAGCAGCTGGGTGCAGATGATGACGCGGACGAGGGGGAAGCGGTCGGCGAGTCGGCCGCCGAGGGGGGCGCCGGCGATGCCGGCGGCGCCGGAGAGGGCGACGAGGAGGCCGACCTGGGCGAGGCCGAGGCCGGTGACGTAGGTGAAGTAGAGCGCCATGGCCGTGGACCACAGGCCGGTGCCGCACTTGTCGATGAAGCCGATGACGAGCATGCGGCGTCCGTCGCGGCCGCCGGGTATGCGGTCCTTGAGGGAGGGGCGGGGTGGGTGGGTGGCTCGGCTCATGGGTCCCCCTTGCGCGTTCTTTTGTATTGATACATAATGAGTTACGTGGCAGCACAATATGTGATCGAAGGCATGACAGCCAAGGGGATTGCCGCGTCCGTCGAACGGGGCGTGGCGGAGGGAGGGCTCGCTCCGGGGGACGCCCTGCCTCCCGTGCGACGGCTCGCCGACAGCCTGGGAGTGAGTCCGGGGACAGTGGCGACGGCGTACAAGGAACTGCGGCAGCGGGGGCTGATCGTCACCCGCGGCCGGGGCGGGACGGTGGTGGCGGAGGTGCCGTCCGTGGCGTCCCGGCGCCCTCCGCGCGTGCCCGAAGGGCTCGTGGACCTGGCCGGCGGACATCCGGATCCCGCTTTCCTCCCGGTGCTGCGGCCGCCGTCGCCCGTGACCCCGGGGTACGGGTCCCATCGTGCGGCGCCTCGCCTGCCCGTACTGGAAGACCTGACCCGGGAATGGTTCGCGCGGGACGGGGTGCCCGCGGAACACGTGACGTTCGCGCACGGCGCGCTCGACTGCATCGCGCGCCTCCTGTCCACGGAGCTGCGGCCCGGCGACGCGGTGGCCATGGAGGATCCCGGCTTCCACCACCTGCTCGACCTGGTGCCCGCCCTCGGGCTGCGGATCGTGCCGATGGCGGTGGACGACGGGGGACTCGTACCGGAGGCGCTGCGCGCGGCGCTGCGGGCCGGGGTGCGCGCGGTGGTGTGCAGTCCGCGGGGGCAGTGCCCGACGGGGGCGTTCTTCACCCGGACACGGCGGGACGAACTGGCGGCGGTGCTGCGGGAGTACCCCGAGGTGCTCGTCGTCGAGGACGACCACAACGCGGAGGTCGGCGGGGCCGCGGCGCACACGCTCGCGGCGGCCGGGCTCGACCGGTGGGCTCAGGTGCGGACCGTGTCGAAGCATCTCGGGATCGACCTGCGCTGGGCGGGGGTCGCGTGCGACGCGGTCACGACCGCGCGGCACGACGGGCGGATGCTGATGACCTCCGGCTGGGTCAGCCACGTGCTCCAGGAGACGGTGGCGGGCCTGTTCGCCGACGCGGAGGTCCGTGAGCTGGTGGCGGCGGGCGAGGCGGCGTACGCGGAGCGGCGGACGGCACTGATCGACGCGCTCGGCGCGTACCGGATCCGTGCCGTCGGGGCGAGCGGGCTGAACGTGTGGGTGCCCGTGCGGGACGAGTCCGCGGTGGTGAACGGGCTGCGGACGCGGGGCTGGTGGGTGGCGGCGGGCGCGCGGTTCCGGATCGCGGCGCCGCCGGCCGTACGGGTCACGACGGCGACACTGGCACCGGCGGACGCGGTGCGGCTCGCGGCGGACTTCGCGGAGGTGCTCGGGGACGCGCAGGCGACGTACGGGGGTTGACGACCGCCGGCCCGGACGCGCGGTTCGTGGAGGTGCTCGGGACGCGCAGGCGGCGTACGGCGGTTGACGACCGCCGGCCCGGACGCGCGGGCGGCCTGGGGCAGTCGGGCGGTCGGCGTCGGAGACGTATGGCGGCCGGCAGGACACGCGGACGCTCCGGGGAAGGGCCGGTCCTTCCCCGGAGCGTCCGCGCGTGTCAGGGCGCGGTGTGGTTCAGCGGGTGCGGTAGGCGTTGCGGAGGGTCTGGGTGAGGGTGTTGCCGTTCGCGTCGGTGAGCTCGGCGCGGAGCGAGACGGTCCGGCCGGCGGCGGGGGTACGGAAGCCCACCTGGCCGTCGAGGACGGGGACACGGGTCCAGGTGGCGCCGAGGTCGGTCGACACCGACACGGTCAGGGACCGTACGCCGGTCGCGGCGGCCGCGCCTTCGACGGTGACCGGGAACCGGACGAGGGCGCCGGCCGGGGCGGTGCCGTCGAGGCCGAGGGCCGGGGCGAAGCGGACGATGCTGAGCGGGAGTCCGGTGGGGCCGGACGTGACCGCCGAGGCGAAGGTCCAGGACGCGGTGACGCGGCCCCCGGCGCTCGGGCCGCTGCCGTGGGTCGCGGTGGCGGTGAGCCGGTACGCGGCGCGGCCGGGCGTGGTGGTGAACCGCGCGCGGCCCGGGTCGCCCTGCCGGGTGCCGATCAGGACCCCGTCGCGGTGGAGCGTGGTGGTGGCGCTGTGGAATCGGGGCGCGCTCGGGGCGTGGCCGTCGCCGTCGGCGAGCAGGGGGACGTCGAGCGCGAGGGTGTCGCCGTCGCGGACCCCCGCCGGGCGGGCGCCGGGCGCGCCGGGGAGTGCCGGGCCGAAGACGGCGTTGCCGAAGGTGTGGGTGGTGGTGGCACCGGCGCGTACGGCGATTCCGTCGGCGGAGTAGCGGTGGGGCGGCGTCTCGGGCGCGGCGGGGCCGGAGTGGGTGACGTCCCAGAGGCCGCGCTCGGGGGTCACGAGGACGGTCGCGGTGGCGAGCGGCTCAAGGGGGGAGGCCAGGCCGATGGTGGGGCCGGCGCTGGGCTGGATCGAGACGAATCCGGTGCCGGCCGGTCCGTCGGGGGCGGCTCCGCGGATCTTGACGGTGGCCAGGTCGGCGGTCGCGGGGCGCTTGACGAGGCCGGTGAGGGCGCGGCCGGAGGTGAAGGTGTAGCCGAGCGCGTAGTCGGCGCTCGCGCCGGACCAGTAGGTGTCGAACCATTCCTTGACCGAGCCGGACTCGGCTGCGGGGCCGAGGTGCGCCACGCGCAGTCCGTCACGCGCCACCATGACGTTCGCGGAGCGGGTCGTGCCCTCGTGGGTGACCTCGACGACGCCGATGCTGTTCAGGTAGCGGGCTCCCTGGTCCGGCGGGCGGACGTCCACCGGCGCGGTCGTGCGGGCGTCGACGGTCACGGTCGTGTCGCCGGTGAGGTCCAGGCGGGGCTGGACGACCCAGTCGGTGCCGGTGGCCGGATCGGATCCGTACAGCGTGGAGTCGAGCAGGTAGCGGCCCTTGGGCAGGCGGACCGTGACCGTGCCGGACTCGTCGTAGGGCGCGGCCTCCTCGGCGGCTCCGGGGCCCGAGATGCCGGTGACGTGGGTGCGGTAGCCGCCGGTGGCGGCGCCGGCGCGGTCGAGGTGCCGGATCGTCAGGGTGTACGTGTCGGAGGTCCCGGTCGCCGCGACGGCGGTCGGGGGCAGCGCGGAGAGGGTCGTCGCGGCGAGGACGGCGGCGGCGGCCAGAGAGCGCAGGACCGTGCGGCGGCTCGCGCCGGGGGTCGTGCTGCCGGCGGCGGAGCTCGTGGCCGGGGTCGTACGGAGTGCGTTCCGGTGATCGTTCATGCTCAGCACTGCTCGCGGCGGGTCGGGCGTTCCCGTGACCTGGGCCACACCGGTGCGGCGTGTGGCCCAGGTCACGGGAACCCCGACGAACCGGCGCCCAGTGACAGATGTGGAATCACCTATGAGAGATCGTTTCCGCGCCGGGGACCCCTCGGCGCTCGGCGAGGCGTACGACGAGCACGCTCGTGTGCTGTACCGCTACGCCTACCGGGTGTGCGGGGACCGGGCGGCCGCGGAGGACGTCGTCTCCGCCGCGTTCCTGGAGGCCTGGCGCTGCCGCGAGCGGGTGCACGCCGACGGCGGGAGCCTGCGTCCCTGGCTGCTGGGCATCGCCACCAACCTCATGCGCGGGGCCGCGCGGGAGGCCCGGCGGCGGGACGCGGCGCTGGCCAGGCTCCCGGAGCGGGGTGTCCTGCCGGACTTCGCCGACGACGTCCTCGCGCGGATGACGGACGGGGAGCAGGTACGGGCGGCCCGCGTCGCGCTCGGCAGGCTCCGGCGGCCCGAGCGGGAGGTCTTCGCCCTCGTCGTGTGGGCCGGCCTGGACTACGCGGCGGCCGGGGAGGCGCTCGGCGTCCCCGTGGGGACCGTGCGGTCCCGGCTGTCCCGGGCCCGCGAGCGGCTCCGGAAGCTCGCCGAAGCGGAACTGCGCGCGGCGCGGCGGCGGGAGCGGTCCGCGTCCGCCGCGGTGCGCTCGGGCGGGCGGGCGGCGCGGGGTGTCGCGGCCGGCGGCGCCGCCTCCGGGCCGGGGGGCGTGACCTCCGGCGCGGAGGTACCCAGCAGATCCGGACGCGAGGCTCCCCCGGTCGCCGGGGCACTGTCCGCACCCGGGCCCGATTCGCTCGACGTGCCCGGGGCTCCGCCTGCCGCCGGGCCCGACCTGCCCGGGGCACTCCCCGGTTCCGGGCCCGACCTGCCCGGGGCACTCCCCGGTTCCGGGCCCGGCCACCGCGACGGGCCTGGGGCAGCGCCCCGATCCGGGTCCGAAACCTTCGTCGGGTCCGGCGCCGTCGCCGTCCGCCCGGCCGTCCGACCGGCCCTCGCGCCCCGACCGACCACGGAGAACCAGGGATGAACGCCTTCACGCCCCGCACGACGCATGCCGACGCGGACGACTCTCTGCGTTCCGAGCTCACGGAGTTGCTGCCGCCGCCGGTGGTGCCCGACCTGACGCCGGAGCGGGAGCGGCACCTCAGGTACGCCGTCCTGCGGACCGCTCTGGAGGCCGGGGACGGCGCGGGGGCCCGTCAGGCCCGCGCGACCGGTCCGCGTCGGGTGTTCGGGCGCGGCTGGATCGCCGCGCCGGCGTTCGCCTGCGCGGTGGTCGCGGGTGTCCTCGTGCTCGCGCCGCAGGAGACGCCGGCCGGGTCCTCCCCCGGACGGGTGTCGGCCGGGGGGCCGGCGTCCCCCGACGCGGTGCGGGTCCTGTCCGGAGCCGCGCTGGCCGCGGCGGCGGCGCCCGCTCCGGACGCCGGGCCCGGCGGTTACGTGTACATCCGCAGTCTCGTCGCGTACGCGGGGCGTGGTGCGGACGGCGGTCCCGCCGCGCTGCCGCCCGCGCACCGGCGGGAGGTGTGGCTCTCGGCGGACGGCGGCCGGGCCGGGCTGTTGCGCGAACCCGGTGTCGCCGACTCCCCGCTCGGCGCGGAGCTGCCCGTGTACGAGGTCGACCACCGCGGGGCCACTCCCCGGAAGGAGACCCTGGCGACGGCGCCGCCTTCGGTGACGAACCCGACGCACGCGTACGTGGCGGCCCTTCCCACGGATCCGGACGTGCTGCTGCGCCTGGTGAGGGACGGCACGCGCGCGGGTGGCGGCGACGCCGATCAGCGGGCGTTCACCGCGATCGGGACGCTGCTCGCCGAGACGTGGGCTCCGCCGAAGGTCACCGCGGCGCTGTACGAGGCGGCGGGGCGGATCCCCGGGGTGACCGTCCTGCCGTCCGCGACGGACGCGGCCGGCCGGGAGGGCGTGGCCGTGGCCCGTACCGCCCACGGCGAGCAGACCCAGTGGATCTTCGACCGGACGACGTCGGCGTTCCTCGGCGAGCGGACCGTGCTGACGGAGACCACGTCGGCCGGGCGCGCCGGGACGGTCATCGGCGTCTCGGCGGTGCTGGTCAAGGCTGCCGCCGCCGCGCCGGGAGAGGTGCCCGAGGGCTGACCCGGGGTGCCCGCCGGAGCGGCAGGGGCCCGCCGATCCGGTCGGATCGGCGGGCCCCTGGCCGTGGCGGTCCGTGTCAGCCCCGGCGGTCGGCCGCCAGGGACTCGTAGAAGTGGAGGAGGCCGAGGTCGTCGACGGAGCCGGCGTTCACGGCCTTGGCCAGGGGGGTGCCCTGGAGGAGGCGCTTGACGGGGACCTCGATGCGCTTGCCCGTGAGGGTGTGGGGGACGCCGGGGACCTCGATGATCTCGTCGGGGACGTGACGCGGGGAGAGCTCGGTGCGGATGGTCCGCTTGATGCGGTCGATCAGCTCGTCGTCGAGGGTGGCGCCGTCCACGAGGTGTACGAAGAGCGGCATCCAGTAGCCGCCGTCCGGCTCCTCGAGGCCGATGACGAGGGACTCGCGGATCTCCGGGAGGCGCTCGACGGCCTCGTAGATATCGGCGCTTCCCATGCGGACGCCCTGCCGGTTGAGGGTGGAGTCGGAGCGGCCGTGGATGACGACCGAGCCGTGGTCCGTGATCGTGATCCAGTCGCCGTGGCGCCAGACGCCCGGGAACATCTCGAAGTAGCTGTCCCGGTAGCGGCTGCCGTCGGGGTCGTTCCAGAAGTGGATCGGCATGGACGGCATGGGGTTCGTGACGACCAGTTCGCCGACCTCGCCGACGACGGGCTTGCCGGAGGGGTCCCAGGCCTGAAGGTCGGTGCCGAGGCCGGCGGCCTGGAGCTCGCCGATGTGGACCGGGAGGGTGGGGACGGCGCCGGCGAAGCAGGAGCAGACGTCCGTGCCGCCGCTGACGGAGGCGATCCAGAGGTTCTCGCGGACCTCGTCGTGGAGCCAGCGGAAGCCGTCGGGGGGCAGGGGCGAGCCGGTGGTGGCGACGCACTTGACGGCCGAGAGGTCGAAGTCGCGGCCCGGGTGGACGTCCGCCTTGGCGCAGGCCATCACGTAGGCGGCGGACGTGCCGTAGAGGGTGGCGCGGGTGCGCTCGGCGACGCGCCACTGGGCGGCGGTGTCGGGGTAGCCGGGGCTGCCGTCGTACAGGACGACGGTCGTCCCGGTGAGCAGGCCGGAGACGAGGAAGTTCCACATCATCCAGCCGGTGGAGGTGTACCAGAAGAACACGTCGTCGGGGCCGAGGTCGCAGTGCAGGCCCAGCTGCTTGACGTGCTCGACGAGGATGCCGCCCTGGGACTGGACGATCGCCTTCGGCAGACCGGTGGTGCCGGAGGAGTACAGGACCCACAGGGGGTGGGCGAACGGCACCTGCTCGTAGACCGGCTCGGCGTCGCCGGAGACGAGGTCGTCCCAGGCGAGGGTTCCCTCGGGGGCCGGGGTGCCCAGGAGCGGGATGTGGACGACGGCCCTGAGGGTGGGGAGCTCGGCCCTCAGCTCGGCGACGGTGTCGCGGCGGTCGTGCTCCTTGCCGCCGTAGCGGTAGCCGTCGACGGTGAAGAGCACGACCGGCTCGACCTGCTGGAAGCGGTCGAGGACGCTGCGGGCGCCGAAGTCGGGGGCGCAGGAGGTCCACACGGCGCCGACGGCGGCGGTGGCGAGCAGGGCCACGACGGACTGCGGGACGTTGGGCAGGTAGCCGCTGACGCGGTCGCCCGGGCGTACGCCCAGGTCGCGCAGTTCGGCGGCGAGGGAACCGACCTGGCGGCGGAGCTCGGCCCAGGTGGTCGGCGCGGGCTCGTGCGTCTCGTCCACGTGGAGCAGGGCCGTGTCGTGGGGGCGCTCGTCCGCGGCGCGCAGGGCGTGCTCGGCGTAGTTGAGGGTGGCTCCGGGGAACCAGTCGGCGCCGGGCATCGAGCGGTCGCCGAGGACCCGCTCGTACGGGGTGGCGAAGCGGATGTCGAACCATTCGACGACCGCCTGCCAGAACGCTTCGAGCTCCTCGACGGACCAGCGGTGGAGCGCCGGGTAGCCGCCTTCGGCCGGTGCGCCGTGGTGTTCGGCCGCCCAGGACTGGAATCGGGTGACGGCAGCCGAGGCGATGCGTTCGTCGTCCGGCTGCCAGAGCGGATCGGTCTGGGCTGATGTCATGGGGTGGCTCCCTGGCTGTACGCGGGGTCGGCGTGTGTCGGGCGCACGGGCTGGGGTGTGCGCGTGACGCGGCTGACAGGACGATGTCATGTGATCGTCTTTCGCACCAGGGCTGCCCGCCCATGGTCGGCCAGTTGAATATGTGCCCCCACCCTGGGTGAACGGAAGTTGAACGGAGCTCGTATCGCCCCAGGTGGGTGGCAGGGTGATCGTCATGGACGGTCGTGAACTGGTGCGTTCGATCAAGGTGTTCGGTTCGGTGCGGGGGTGGCGGACGGTACGGGCGGCGTGGCGGCGGCACCGCGCGGACGCGTGGGCGCTGCCGGCCCGCGGGGCGGAGCGGGCCCGGGTTCCGGGGCTCGCGGTGGGGGCGGAGCCGGGGCCGGGTGGGGGAACCGTCCGGTTCGCCCGGTCCTCGCTGCGGATCTGCGTGTCGGCGGGCGGCACGGTGTTCTGGGGCTGGGACGGGGCCGGGCCGCTGCCGTCGTACGCCGTCGCGGCCGAGGCGCCCGAGCCGGATCCGCGGGCCTCGCTGGAGCCGGACACCGGCGGCGGGTGGCGGATCGTGTCGGAGCGGGTGACGGTCGCGGTGTCCCGGCACGGAGCGGTGGAGATCCGTACGCCGGGCGGGGTGATGCTGCGGCGGGACCTGCCGCCGCGCTGGTGGGAGCCGGTGGCGGGTGGGGAGGCCGACGGGACGGCCTCCGGGGAGGCGGACCTCGGACCGGGGGCGCGCTGGGCGCAGCGCAGTGAGGTGCCGGCGGACGCGCGGTTCTTCGGGCTCGGCGGGCGGTCGGGCGGGCCGCGGTTGCGGGACGGCTCGTACCGGCTGTGGAACACGGACCCCAAGGGGCGTTTCGCGCCGGGGGACGATCCGCTGTACATCACCATGCCGGTGCAGTTCGTGGTCTCGGACGCCGGCACGCACCTGGCCTTCCACGACAACTCCTGGGAGGGCCGGATCACCCTGGCCGAGGGCGAGGAGGGCGCGGGCTCGGGCCATGACCGGCCGGGCGGCGTCGAGGTGCGAATGGCCGGCGGGCCGCTGCGGTGCTGGGTGGTGGTCGGGACCCCCGCGCGCGTGCTGCACGGCTGGGCGGCGCTGACGGGCGCGCCCGCGCTGCCGCCTTCCTGGGCGCTCGGGCCGCAGCACGCGCGCTGGGGGTTCGGCAGCGCGCGGGAGGTGCGGCGGGTGGTCGCCGGGTACCGGGAGCGGGGGCTTCCGCTGTCCGCCGTGCACCTGGACATCGACCACTACGACGGCCACCGGGTGTTCACGGTGGACCGGGAGCGGTTCCCCGATCTCCCGGGGCTCGCGGCGGAGCTGCGGGAGCAGGGCGTACGGCTGGTGTCGATCGTGGATCCGGCGGTACGGGCCGAGCCGGGGAACGCGGTCTACGACGCGGGGCGGGAGGTCGGCGCGTTCGTACGGGACGGGCGGGGCCGGGAGGTCCACGGGGAGGTGTGGCCGGGTACGTGCGCCTATCCGGACTTCACCGATCCCGCCGTACGGGAGTGGTGGGGCGGGCTGTACGAGGAGCGGCTGCGGCAGGGGTTCTCCGGGATGTGGCACGACATGAACGAGCCCGTGTCCTTCGTCCCCTTCGGCGACCCGACGCTGCCCCGTTCGGCGCGGCACGTGCTGGACGGACGGGGCGGTGACCACCGGGAGGGGCACAACCTGTACGGGCTCACGATGGCGCGCGCCGGGTACGAGGGGCTGCGCCGGCTGCGTCCGGACGAGCGGCCGTTCCTCTTCTCGCGTTCCGGCTGGGCGGGCATGCAGCGGTACGGGGGCACCTGGTCCGGTGACGTGTCGACGGGGTGGCCGGGGCTGCGGGCGTCGCTGTCCCTGGTGCTGGGGCTGGGGTTGTGCGGGGTGCCGTACTCGGGGCCCGACGTGGGCGGCTTCAACGGGAGCCCGTCGCCGGAGCTGTTCCTGCGCTGGTACCAGCTGGGGGCGTGGCTGCCGCTGTTCCGGACGCACGCGGCGATCGACGCGGGGCGTCGCGAGCCGTGGGAGTTCGGCCCGGAGGTCCTGGAGCACGCGCGCGTGGCCGTGGCCGAACGGGAGCGGCTGCGCCCGTACTTCGAGACGCTGTCCCGGCTCGCGCGGATGACGGGCGCCCCTTACGTACGGCCGCTGTGGTGGGGGACGCCGGAGGACCGGCTCCTGCGCGACTGCGAGGACGCGTTCCTGCTCGGCGACGCGCTGCTGGTGGCGCCGGTCCTGACCCGGGGGGCCGACCGGCGGGCGGTGCGCCTGCCGCGCGGGCGCTGGTACGACACGGCGACGGGGCAGGCGTACGACGGGCCCGGGCAGGTCCTGCTCGACGCGCCGCTCTCCCGTGTGCCGGTGCTGGCCCGTGCGGGGGCGGTGCTCGCGGTGCGCGGCGACGACGGCGGGCTCGCCCTCGAGGTGTGGCCGCCCGCCGCGGGGCGGACCGGCGGCGGGCTCGTCGTACGGGACACGGGGGACGGCTGGGAGCCGGCCGAGATCGAGCGGTACCAGTCTCGGCTCGTGGACGGCCGGGTGGTCGTGGAGCGGGTGACGGACGACGGGCTGGAGGAGGCCGGGCTGCCGGTGCGCGTCAGGGGCTGCCACGGGCCGGGGCCCGGGCCTCAGTCGTAGGCGCCCGCGAACCACTTCCGTACCGCCTCCGTGTGGAGGGGGAAGGCGAGCTCCTCGGGGGCGCGGAGCAGGTGGTGGCCGCTGGTCTCGTCGGTGGGGGCGGAGGGCGGCAGGGCGGCGGCGGGGCGGGGCGGGAAGAGGCCGAAGAGGAGGAGGTGGCCGGCCGGGGAGCTGAGGGCGTCGGCCAGGCGGACGTCGGCGGCGGAGGCCACGATGCCGGTCTCCTCGCGCAGTTCGCGGGCGACGGCGGCGCGCCAGTCCTCGGCGTGGTCGATGAAGCCGCCGGGCAGGGCCGTGCCGCCGCGCTGGGGCTCGATGGTGCGGGTGATGACGACGAGGCCGGTGCCGGCTCGGTCGGTGACCGGGAGGAGGGCGACGGCGACGGGCAGCGGGTTGCGGTAGGCGGTGTGGCCGCAGGCCGGGCAGGTGCGGGGCCAGCCGGCGCCGGCGGAGTGGGCCGCGCCGCAGGAGGAGCAGTGGGAGTCCTTCACGGGCCGACCGTACGCGATCGCCCTTTCCCGGCGCTGCCGGAACTGGTAGACGGTGCGCATGACAGGACTCGCTTCCGCATTCCGTACCCTCGCCGTCACGGCCGCGGCCGGCCTGCTCGCCGTCGCGGGCGCCGTCACGGCTCCCGCTCCCCCGGCGTCCGCCGCTCCGGAGCCGAAGGCCCCACGGGAGTTCGTCGCGCTGAGCGCGGTGGACCGGACGATCATCCAGGAGATGCGCTACACGACGGCGCACAACTTCGTCGGTGAGCCGGTCGACGGCTACCGGCAGCCGTTGTGCATCCTGACCAGGCCGGCGGCCGAGGCGCTGCACCGCGCGCAGGTGCGCCTGCTGGCCCGGGGCCACTCGCTGAAGGTGTACGACTGCTACCGGCCGCAGCGGGCCGTGGACCACTTCGTGCGCTGGGCGAAGGACCTGTCGGACGAGCGGATGAAGGGGGAGTTCTATCCGCTGGTCGACAAGTCGCGTCTGTTCGCCGACGGTTACATCGCGGAGAAGTCGGGGCACAGCCGGGGGTCGACGGTGGACCTGACGATCGTGCGGCTGCCGGCGGCGCGCACGCGCGCGTACGTGCCGGGTGAGCGGCTGGTGGAGTGCTACGCGCCGCGGGAGGAGCGGTTTCCGGACAACTCCGTGGACATGGGGACCGGGTACGACTGCTTCGACACCCGTTCGCACACCGACGACCCGCGGATCCAGGGGGTGCAGCGGGCCAACCGGCAGCTCCTCAGGGGGGTGCTGGCGGAGCAGGGCTTCGTGAACCTGCCGGAGGAGTGGTGGCACTTCACGTTCAAGCCGGAGCCGTTCCCGTCGACGTTCTTCGACTTCCCGGTCGCCCGGCGGTCGGTGGCCGGGCACTGAGTCTTCCCCGCCGGGGGCGCCCGTGCCACACTCCTGACGGTCCGTCAGCTCTGTCGGGCCGGTGGATGTGAGCGGTGGCACGGGAGGCCTCGATGGCACGGACGCGCAGACCGGTGGTGGACGGCTGGTTCACCGACGACACCGTGCCGGAGGCGGACTTCCGCCTGCTCGGCACCCGCTGCTCGGCCTGCGCGTCGGTCTTCTTCCCGCGCGAGGACGGCTGGTGCCGCAACCCGGGCTGCCCCGGCGGCGAGCTCGCCGAGGTGCCGCTCTCCCCGCGCGGCCGCGTCTGGTCGTACACCGACGGCCGCTACCGCCCGCCCTCGCCGTACGTCTCCGATCCCGAGGCGCCCTGGGAGCCGTACACCCTGGTCGCGGTCGAGCTGGCGGAGGAGGCGATGGTGGTCCTCGGGCAGGCCGCGCCCGGCGTGTCGACGGCCGATCTCGCCGTCGGCACGGAGGTCGAGGTCGTGCCCGGGGTCCTGAACGAGGACGAGCGGCACGTGTGGACCACCTGGCACTGGCGGCCGGTGGCATCGGAGCGGCGGGAGGAGCGGCCGTGAACGACGTCGCCGTGCTCGGGGCCGGGATGCACCCGTGGGGCAAGTGGGGGCGGAGCTTCGTCTCGTACGGAACGGCCGCCGCGCGCGCCGCGCTCGCGGACGCCGGCCTCGACTGGCGTGACGTCGGATCGGTGGTCGGCGCCGACACCATGCGGTGCGGATACCCGGGATACGTGGCCGGGGCGACCTTCGCCCAGGCCCTCGGATGGCAGGGCGCGCGCGTCACCAGCGTGTACGCCGCCTGCGCCTCGGGCGCGCAGGCCATCGGGACCGCTCGGGCACAGATCCTGGCCGGTCTGGCCGACGTGGTCCTGGTCGTCGGCGCGGACTCGACGCCCAAGGGGTTCTTCGCCCCGGCCGGCGGCGACCGCCCGGACGACCCGGACTGGCTGCGGTTCCGGATCCTCGGGGCGACCAACCCCGCGTACTTCGCGCTCTACGCGCGCCGTCGCATGGACCTCTACGGCGACACGGCCGAGGACTTCGCCAGGGTCAAGGTGAAGAACGCGGCGGCGGGCGCGCTCAACCCGCTCGCGCGGTACCGGAGGACGGTGACCGCCGAGGAGGTCGCGGCCTCCGCCGTCGTCGCCGACCCGCTGCGGCTCCTCGACATCTGCGCCACCTCGGACGGCGGCGCCGCGCTCGTGCTGTCCAGCATGGAGTTCGCGCGCCGCCACGGGCGCCTTGACCCTGTCCGGGTGCGCGCGGTGTCCACGGTCTCCCCCACGTACCCCAGGGCGGTGCTCGACCTCCCCGACATCGCGACCGACTCGGCGGTGGCCGTCTCCCCCGCCGCGCACACCTTCCGCGCGTCCATCGCCCGCGCCGCGTACGAGGAGGCGGCGATCGGGCCCGAGGACCTGTCCCTGGCCGAGGTCTACGACCTGTCCACCGCCCTGGAACTGGAGTGGTACGAGGACATCGGGCTCTGCGCGGCCGGCGACGGGGCCAAGCTGCTCCGGGAGGGCGCCACGGCCCTCGGCGGGCGACTGCCCGTCAACACCAGCGGTGGCCTCGCCTCGTTCGGCGAGGCCGTGCCCGCCCAGGCGATCGCCCAGGTCTGCGAACTGACCTGGCAGCTGAGGGGTGCGGCGGGCGACCGCCAGGTGCCCGGGGCGCGGGTCGGCATCACCGCCAACCAGGGCCTGTTCGGACACGGGTCCGCGGTGGTGGCGGTGCGCTGAGGCCCGCCCGAGGGCGGTCCGGCGGTGGCCGTGGCGGTCCGGCGGTGGCCGTGCGCCGACGAGGAACGGCCCGGTGACGGCTCTGGCGCCGACGAGGAACGGCCCGCCGGTGGCCCTGCGTCGACGGCGGCGGAGCGGCCGGGGCCGCGTCCGCCGCCGTCGGGGCCCGGCGCGGGCCTTCCGTCAGTTCGTCGCCGCGGCGTGGCTCCGGTCGGCCAGGACGAGGGCGTGCTCGACGACGGCCACGAGGACGTTCTTGACGGACTCGCGGTCACGGGCGTCGCACATCAGGAGCTCGACCTCGGGGTCCAGGTCGAGCGCCCCGCGCACGCTCTCGGCGGGGAACCGCCGTGCGCCCTCGAAGCAGTTGACCGCCACCGTGAACGGGATGCCACGCCGCTCGAAGTAGTCGATGGCCGCGAAGCTGTCCTCGAGGCGGCGGGTGTCCGCCAGGACGACCGCGCCGAGCGCGCCCTGGGCCAGCTCGTCCCACAGGAACCAGAAGCGGTCCTGGCCCGGTGTGCCGAAGAGGTACAGGACGAGGTCCTCGCGGAGGGTGATGCGGCCGAAGTCCATGGCGACCGTGGTGGTCGTCTTGGCCTCGACGCCGTGCAGGTCGTCCACGGGACGACCCGCCTCGCTGAGGATCTCCTCGGTCCGCAGGGGTCTGATCTCGCTGACCGCGCCGACCAGCGTCGTCTTGCCGACCCCGAATCCGCCCGCGACCAGGATCTTCAGGGTCACCGGCTCGACGAAGGGCTTCTTGCGGCTAGAGCGCCCGAAGGCCATTGATCACCTCGCGAAGAATGCTCACGTCCGGCAGCTCGGCCGGCGGAACGGGGCGGGTCACATGGACGAGTTCGTCCTCGACGAGGTCGCCGACCAGCACCCGGACCACCCCGACGGGGAGATCGAGACCGGCGGCGAGCTCGGCGATCGACTGGGGCTGCTCGGAGCAGCGCTCGACGATCTCCACGTGTTCCGGGGAGAGCGTCTGGTCCCGGCCGGGGTCGTCCGCGGCGGGCTCGGGTACGACCACCGCGATCAGGTCGAGCCGGTGGCGGGTGGCGGCGCTCGTCCGGCCGCGGGTCATCGCGTACGGACGGACCACGGGGCCGGCGTCGTCGTCGAACCAGTGGTGGTGGCCGGGGGCGCCGCCCGGCGTGGCTGCGTCACTCATGCCGTCCCACTCACCCTCCCGAGGGCAGACCGGTCCGAGGGGCCGTCGTGAGGTGGGCCCCGACCCGCTTCACCATCAGCGTCATCTCGTAGGCGACCTGGCCGACGTCGGAGTCGGCGTCCGCGAGGACGGCCAGGCAGCTGCCGTCACCGGCGGCCGTGACGAAGAGGAAGGCGTCCTCCAGCTCGACGACCGTCTGGCGGACCTTGCCCGCCTCGAAGTGGCGGCCGACGCCCTTGGCGAGGCTGTGGAAGCCGGAGGCCACGGCGGCCAGGTGCTCGCCGTCCTCCCGGGTCAGCTCCTGGGAGGCACCGGTGGGGAGACCGTCGCTGGAGAGCACCAGGGCCTTCCGGATCGACCCGACGCGCTGCACGAGCTCGTCGAGGAGCCAGTTGAGCTCGCCGTTTCCGTGTCCGTTTCCGGAGGTGGTGCTGGGTGCTGCGGCGTTCGGTGCGGTCATCGACCGTCCCCCTCGGGTGTCGTTCCTGGTGCTGTCGGGTCGTCCTGGCCCTCGTCCTGGCGTCGGCCGCGCTGCCAGCCCCGCTGCATGGCGGCCATGCGCGCGCGTACCTCCTCGGCGTCGCGCTCGAAGGACTGGGGTCCCTCGTCGGCGGCGGCCGTACGGGATCCGGCTCGCGTGCCCGTACCGCGGTCGCGTTCGCCCTCGCGCAGCTGGGGCGCGAGGCTCGCCTGGCGTACGCGGCGGGGCAGACCGCCGAACGGGTCGGGGCTCTCCGGGGGCACGGGACCCTCCGGGGAGACGGAGCGCTCCGGCGGGAGGGAGCCCTCCGGCGGCACGGGGACGAGAGTGGGGCCGGTGGCGCGCCCGGCACCGGTCGGGGCGGCGCCGTGCGCGTGCTGACCGGGGACGCCGGGGCGCTCGGTCGTCCGGCCCGTGTCGGGGTGCGCCCGGCCGGGGAGCGGATGGGCGCGCTCGGGAAGCGGGACCGCGCGGTCGGATCCGTCGGCGCGGTGCGCGCGGCCCGTCTCGTCGACACGGCGGCCGTGGTCCACGACGAGGGTCGGGGTGCGGCGGCGCGGCAGGGGCACGGGGCCGGGTACGCCGCCGTCGGCGGGCGCGTCCTCCTCGCCGCGGCGGGTGGTCTGGTCGGGGGCCTGCTGGTGCTGCTCGTTCGCCGGGGCGAGTCCGCCGCGGCGCCGGTCACGGGGCCGGAAGAGCCCACCGCGCTCGCTCTCGGTGTCGAGGAGGTCCGCGGCCCCGTCGAGGAGCGCGCCGAAGTCGTCGCTGTCGAGCGGGGCCTCCAGCTCGACGGGGCCGTTCAGCGGTCCGGGCGTCCCGGGCGCGTCCGGGACCCTGGCGAGGGCCGGCCGGCGCAGGGGCAGCGTGCCGCTGTCGGGGGACGCGTCCTCGGGCCGGTCCTTGCGTTCGAGGGACTTGCGGTCCAGGCGGAAGCCGGCGCCCTGCGTCTCGGGGGCGTCGGTGAGGAGCGCGGCCGGGATGAAGACGACCGCGGTGGTGCCGCCGTACGGGGAGGTCTGGAGCGAGACGCGGACGTTCTGCCGCTGGGCGAGCCGGCTGACCACGAAGAGGCCGAGGCGGTCGGTGTCGGAGAGCTCGAACTCGGGGGTCTCCGCGAGCCGCAGGTTGGCGTCGAGGAGGGCGTCCGGGTTCATGCCGAGGCCGCGGTCGTGGATCTCCAGGGTGAAACCGTTCGCGACCCGCTCGCCGAGCACCTGCACGGCGGTGTGCGGGGGCGAGAACACCGTGGCGTTCTCCAGGAGTTCGGCGATGAGGTGGGTGAGGTCCGCGACGGCGGGGCCGCCCACGCCGAGGCGGGGCAGGCGGCGCACCTCGATCCGCTCGTAGTCCTCGACCTCGGCGACGGCGGCCCGGACCACGTCCATGAGCTGGACGGGCTTGCGCCACTGGCGGGAGGGGGCGGCGCCGGAGAGGATCACGAGGCCCTCGGCGTGCCGGCGCATGCGGGTGGTGAGGTGGTCGAGCCGGAACAGGTCGGCCAGCTCGTCGGTGTCCTCGGTGCGGCGCTCCATCGTGTCGAGGAGCGTGAGCTGGCGGTGCAGCAGGACCTGGTTGCGGCGGGCGAGGTTGACGAAGACCTCGGAGACGCCGCGGCGCATGTCGGCCTGCTTGACGGCGGCCTCGACGGCGGCGCGCTGGAGGGTGTTGAGGGCCTGGCCGACCTGGCCGACCTCGTCGTCCCCGTAGTGCAGGTGGGGCACCTCGGTGCCGATGTCGACGTGTTCGCCGGCGGCGAGTCGGCGCATCACGCTGGGCAGGCGTACGCCGGAGACCTCCTGGGCCTCCTTCTGGAGGCGCCGCAGGTCGCGGACGAGTTCGCGGCCGATGCGGATGGAGATGACGATCGAGGCGAGCAGCGCGAGGAAGCCGAGGACGCCGGCGACGCCGACCTTGAGGAGGACGCTGTAGGCGGCGGGCTGGACGCGGTCCTGGTAGCGGTCGCCCGCCGCGGTGTTCTCGCGGGCGAGGTCGTCGAGGACGGGACTGGCCTCGTCCTGCCAGTAGGCGGCGGTGACGGCGCGCGGGCTGTCGGTGGGGCCCTCGGCGATGATCGCGTTCTCGGCGGTGCGCAGCGGCTGGGTGTCGGGGCTGCGCCAGTACTTCTCGAAGCGCTCGCGCTCGGCGGAGGGCAGGAGTTCGAGGTTCACCTCGTAGAACTGCTCGCGGTTCGCGACGAGGTCGGATATCGCGCGGATCTCCTGCGCGGTGACGCGGTCGGCGACGAGCGCGGACAGCACGAGGGCGTCCTCGCGGGAGAGCAGTTCGCGGGCGCGGGTCACGCCGACGAGGGCGCGGCCCTGCTTGTCCATCTCGACGTTCTCGAGGGCGTGCAGGGTGATGAGGAAGCTGTAGCAGGGGTCGACGAGCCGGTTGTAGAAGTCGAGGGCCTGCATGCGGCCGATGTCGCGCTTCTCGATGGAACGGCGCAGCGAGGCGAGGCCGTCGAGCGCTTCGAGGAGGGAGTTGAGGCGCTGGGCGGTGACGGGTCGCATCTCGTCGCGAACGCCGGGGTCGGTGGCGTTGGCCCGGATGCGGGCGATCTGACGGTCGGTGGCCCGGCGGGTCTCGCGGAGCGAGCCGAGGGTGTCGGAGCCGCGGGGGTCGGCGAGGTAGATCAACGACTGGCGGCGTTCGAGCTGGATGACCCGTGCGGTGTCCTCGAGGGGGTAGCCGACCTTGTCGACGATGTAGCCGACGTCGAGGAGTTGGTCGGCCTCGCGGCCGGTGAGGACCGTGGCGAAACCCCACAGGCCGGTCAGGGAGACGAGCGGTACGAGGAGCAACGCCACGATCTTCCGGCGGATGGACTTCCCGCGAAAGCGCATGGCCTCCCCCTGCTCGGCCCCCGCGCGCCACGGAGGTCCTTCACGTTCGTGACGTCCGGCGTCAACACGCGGCGTCAACCTTCGGTTTCAAACAATGGCGGCGCGAGCCTACTACTGCATCACGGCCATCTCGAAGGCGCGTCCGCGCGATTTTCAGCCTGTCGAGTGAGTGTTGATCATGACTTGTCCTGGTATTCAGGGAGTTGGGATCGGCCACTGTGGCGTAGGACACCTGATGGCGTGCCATTTCTCCTACCGGCACGGATGGCTGGAAGTGTTTGTTCCGGTCCGACTCCGGCCGTGTTCACCCGGGGGCGGGCGAAACCTTTTCCCTCTGACGTGCGTCAATAGGTACGGGGAGGGTTCTGTCCGTGTAAAGGCGCTCACAACGGGCAGCCGACCCTGAGGTCTTTCAGCGGTGGGGAGTGACGGAACAATGGAACACGAGGCGCGGTCCGCGCGTCAGTTGTGGGTGGAGGACACGAGGGCCCGGCAACGGATGCCCGACCCGGTCCGGAACGCCGCCGTACGGGCCGTGATGATCACCTCGGTGACGCTCGTCCAGGCGGTGGTGGCGTTCTACTGCACGATCGCCGGAGCCTGGCTGGCCTTTCCGGTGACCATCAGCACGGTGGCGTCGACGGTCGTGGCCACGTGGAGTGTCCTCGACGTCTGGATCACCCGTCAGGTCTGGCGCCAGCGCAACGGCGTGGTGTCGGAGCCGAGCAGCACCGCGCGGCGGCCGCTGCGCGAGCGGCGCGAAGAGGACCGCACGAACGCGTCTCCCCTCTCCGAGGCGGCCTGATCACACGGATGACGACCGGGCGGGGCCCCCCCCCCCGGGGGGGGGGGGGCGCCCGGGGGGGCCCCCCCGGGGGGGGGGCGGCGGGCCCGGGGGGGGGGGGGCGGGGGGGGGGGGGGGGGGGGGGGCGGGGGGGGTGGGGGGGGGTGTGGGGGGGGGGGGGGGGGGGGGGGGCGGCTCGGCTCATGGGTCCCCCTTGCGCGTTCTTTTGTATTGATACATAATGAGTTACGTGGCAGCACAATATGTGATCGAAGGCATGACAG
>NZ_JBWKCA010000044.1:0-29956 GCF_056436715.1 Streptomyces sp. NPDC043176 | reverse complement strand
AACGCCGCACCCGAATCCACCGCCACCAGCGGGAACACACCCCCCACCCCACCGGTGTCCAACACCCGCACCCGCATCCCGTCCCCGGCGACCTCAGGCAACACCGCCAGACCCCGCTCATCGACGATCAACGTCTCCACACCCGCCACCCGCATCATCCGACGCGTCAACTCCGCCGGAAAATTCGGCTGCAACGGCACCACCGTCCCACCCGCATACAACACCGCGAGCAGACCCACATACGCCGTCACACTCTTACCCGCCAACACCCCCACCGCACCGGCAGACCCACCCGCCCTGAGCGCACCCGCCCACAACAAAGCCCGCTCATGCACCTCCCGATAGGACACGACCTCATCCCCCACCCGCACGGCAGGACCATCCGGAGACAACCCCAACCCACGCAGAAAACGCCCGACCAGTGAGAGAGACATAAACCCTGCCAACCCCAATCCCCCGGCTGAGAAAACAGAATCCAGCACGACGGCAGGACTCCTGACCCAACCCAGAGGATCACCGACCAGCCCACCGAACAGTACTGACACCCGTCAGGTGCATCAGTCGGACGATTCTCGCCGTGTGCCTTTTCCGGCGGGAGTGGTCGCGGCCCGGCCGCGGTGCCTGATGTTGACCGCCGACGCCTTGGCCAGGGCCAGCGGGTTCAGGAAGCGGAGCGGGCCGTTCAGGCGGGAGCCGAAGAAGTACAGGTGGCGCGCCATCGACGCGTCGCGGGCCGCCGCGGAGAACATCAGCCGCTCCACGGGGTTGAACGGCCGGGACCTGGCGTAGTCGACGGCCAGGTACTGGTGGCCGCCGAGACGGCGCCGGTGGGTGCGGGCGTAGGCCGCGAGCGCGCGGTCGAGATCGCCGCGGCCGGCCGCGGCCGGGGCGACCGCCTCGGCCAGCCACTGGGCGGACTGCAGGGCCCAGGCGCAGCCCACGCCCCAGAGCGGGTCGCCGGTGAGGGCTGCGTCGCCGATGAGCGCAAGCCCCGGGGCGGTCGGCCTGCGGGTGTGCAGCGGGTGGTCGACGGTCCCGATGATCTTCGAGACGCGTTCGGCGGAGTCGACGGGCGGCGCGTCGGGGAGGCCGCGGAGGAAGGCGAGGAAGCTGCCCTCCAGATCCTTCCGGAAGGCGGGCAGCCGCTTCTTGTCCGGGAGCACCGCGACGACCGTGACGCCGTCGTCGTTCGGGAACGCGTACGCCGCGTCGGGGTCGAGGAACCAGGCGTGGCTGATCCCGTCACGCAGGGGCAGGTGCCGGAAGTGCGCGAGGTAGCCGAACCGTCCGTTCACGTGCTGCCGGGCGCGCACTCCGGCGTACTTCGCCACGGGCGAGTCCTTGCCGTCGGCGCCCACGACCAGGCGGGCCCGGATCTCGCGCTCGCCCAGGGACGTCGAGGCCCGCACCCCGAGGGTGCGCCCGGCCTCGCCGATCAGCCCCGTCACCCGGTGGCCGAGGAGCAGGTCGACGCCCGGGGTGGCCGCGGCGCGTGACCTGATCAGCGGGTCGAGGATGCTGCGCCGGATGTTGTACGCGTACGGCAGCTCGGGTCCGCCGGGCGCGGCGGTGGGTTCGATCCATCCCCAACGGGTGTACCAGCGGGCCTCGTTGCGGACGGCGCCCGCCTTCTCCAGGGCGGGCACGAGGCCGAGTTCGTCGAGCACCGGGTAGGCGGCGGCCTGGAGGGAGTGGGTGCAGAGGACCTTGTACGCCTCCGGGTCGGAGCGGCGTTCCAGGAGGGCGACGCGGACACCGCGCCGGGCGAGCAGGATCGCCGCGGCGCTGCCGGCGAGGCTCGCTCCGCTGATCACGACGTCGTAGGGGCCGGCCGTGCTCTCGGGACTGCTCATCACGCTGGTCGTCTCCTTCGTGGTGGGGCGCCGTTCACGGGAGTCGTGCAGAGCAACTGCTGTCAGGAGCATGGCCAGTTGTCAAGGGCGGGTCGGCCCCCGCCCGGGCCCTCCCTCAGACGTCGGCGTGCGGCCGCTCCGGCGTGAGGTGGTGCAGGGCGGTCCCTTCGGCGTGGGGGACGAGGAGTTCGCGCAGTTCGCGGGCGGCGGCTTCGACGAGGTGGCCGTCGCGGGGAGCGCACAGCGTCTCGAGCACGAAGGTGACGCGGGCGGAGTCCTCGGTGACGCGGGTGCGGTGGGCGTCACGGTGGTTCCAGTGGCGCGTGAGGACTCCGGCGGTGTCGGTGTAGACGATCTCGCCGGGCTTGGGGTTCTCGATCGTGTCGGGTTCGCCGAGCGGGGTGAACGCCTCGGTGCCGTCGGCGTGGCGGATGTCGACGGCCCCGACGACGTGGTCGAGGTCGAAGGCGCCCGCGGGCAGCCCGTGGCGGACGGAGACGCTGTTGTACGAGTCGACGGCCGGGTTGATCCGGGGCAGGGCGCCCGTCTTGGCGAGGCGGCGCCCCAGTGCGTCGACACTGGGCCGGATCCTGCGGGGGTTGGTGCCGAAGGAACGGTAGGCGGCGTGCCAGCTCTCGATCCGGGGGTCGGTCTCGTCGGCGGGCCGCCAGTCGCCCTCGGCGAGGTGCCGCTCCAGGTCCGCCACGGCCGCCACGGTGAGCGGCCAGGGCTCACGGCCCCGCAGGCCGGTGGCGGTGACCAGGGCGACGAGGGTGTCGGGGAAGGCGTCCGCGACGGCGGGGGCGAGCCGGAAGACGGTCATGAGTGGTTTCCGTTCCTGTATACGGGCGGGAGTGCGGGGGGTTTCCGGGCGGCGGCGGGACCGACGCCCGGGCGGATCGCGGGCTTTCCGGGCGGCGGCGGGGCCGATGTCCGGGCGGATCGCGGGGGTCTCAGGCGACGGCCAGGAGGCCGACCGCCGCGGCGGCGGCGCCGAGGCCGAGGAGTTGGCCGCGGTGGACCCGCTCGCCGAGGACGCCGCGGGCGAGGAGGACCGTGCCGGCCGGGTAGAGCGCGGTGACGACGGCGACGACGGCGAGGTCGCCGCCGCGGGCGGCGAGCAGGAAGAGGAGGTTCGCGACGGAGTCGAGCACGCCGGCGCCCGCGGACATCGCGTACGCGGGCCGCTCGGATCCCAGCCTGCGGTACATCAGTCCGGCGGCGGCGAGGGTGACCGCGGAGGAGACCGCCCGACCGACGATCAGGGGGGCGACACCGCTGTCGGGGGGCGCCTGATGGAGGAAGACCAGCTGGAGGGCGATCGCGGCTCCGGCTCCGAAGGCCAGGAGGAGCGCCGTACGGGAGGGCCGCGCGGACCCGGCGCCGTGACCGGCGCTGACCAGCACCACCGCGGCGAGCGCGAGCGGCAGCCCGATCAGCCCTGCCGGGCCGAGGCGCTCGCCCTGGAGGAGGCCGACCCCGACGGGGAGGACGGCGGACACCAGGGCGGTGACCGGCGAGAGCACGTTCATCGGACCGATCGCCAGCGTGCGGTAGAGCAGGGCGAACGCGGCGGCGGAGGCGACGCCGGACGCGGCGCCCCAGCCGAGGGTGGCGGCACCGAAGGAGGCGCCGAGGAAGGGCCACAGGAGCAGCTCGACGGCGAGCGAGGCCGGGGCGGCGATCATCACGGTGCGCAGGACGTGGGCCTTGCGGGCACCGAGGCCGCCGAGGAAGTCGGCGCACCCGTAGGCGAGGGAGCTGCCCAGGGCCAGCAGCAGAGCGATCACGGTACATCCCTTGGCATTACAATGGAACGACTGAACCGTACAACGAACCGACCGGATCGTGTCAACCAAACGACCGGGCGGTGCATTCCATTGGTCAACTCACGAGGACGCTGATCGGATGACCGAGACAGACGCGGCCCTGCGGACGCTCGCGCACAACGTCAGGGCGGCCCGGGTCCGGGCCGGCCTCTCGCTGGACGAGCTCGGCCGGCGGGCCAAGGTGAGCAAGGGCGCCCTGGTCGGGCTCGAGAAGGCCCAGGGCAATCCCAACTTCGCCACCCTGGTCAGACTGGCCGACACCCTCGGCATCTCGGTGTCCGCGCTGCTCGAAGGGCCGGCCGAGGGCCGCGTGCGGGTGGTGACCGCCGACGCGGTGATGCCGCTGTGGAGCGGGGAGCGGGGCGGCGAGGCGCGCCTGATGCTGACGACCCCGGGGGCGGCGCCGGTCGAGGTCTGGCGGTGGAGGCTGGAGCCCGGCGAGGAGTACCCCAGCCACCCCCACCAGGCGGGAGTCGTCGAGACCGTCTCCGTCACCGAGGGCCGGATGACCCTCGTCGTCGACGGCGCCGAACACACCGTCGAGGCCGGGCAGACCGCCTGCTTCGACGGCGACACCGCCCACGCCTACCGCGGCGCCGGTACCGGGACCTGCCACCTGGTCATGACGGTCCACCTGCCGCCCGGCCCCGCGTCCGCCGGCTGACGGCGGCTACCGCGGCACGGTGGCGATCTGGATCAGGTTGCCGCAGGTGTCGTCGAGGACGGCGGTGGTGACGGGGCCCGTCTCCACGGGCTCCTGGGCGAAGCGGACGCCGAGACCGCGCAGGCGCTCGTACTCCGCCCGTACGTCCTCGACGGCGAACTGGGCGAGCGGGATGCCGTCCTGGACGAGCGCGTCGCGGTACGTCCTGGCCGCCGGGTGGCGGGCGGGCTCCAGGAGCAGCTCGGTGCCGCCGGGCTCGTCGGGCGAGACGACGGTCAGCCACCGGTCTTCTCCGCCCACCGGGACGTCGTGCTTCTTCACGAAGCCGAGCACCTCGGTGTAGAAGCGCAGGGCATGGGCCTGGTCGTCGACGAAGACGCTGGTCAGACGGATCTTCACGGGGTGTTCTCCTCTGCTGGGGCCGCGGCCGGGGGCCGGTCCGGGGACTCGGTCCAGTACTGGGCGAGCGCTCCCTGACGGTACGGCGCCGGGCTGACACTGAGCTCCCCGGCGAAGGGGCGGTCGAGGACGAGGACGAGGAGGAGGCTGAAGCCGATGAGGCCGGCCACCGAGGCGACGAAGAGGACCTGGATCCGCCTGCGGCGCATGCCGTAGAGGAAGGTCAGGGGGATCAGGACCAGCGCGCCGCCGAAGGCCAGCAGCTGGAGCAGCGGCGGGAGTTGCTGTTCGGCCATGGTGAGGCGGGCGCGGCGCTGGGCGGCGACGTCGTTGAGGTGGCTGACGGCCTCCTCGTAGAAGACCTCCTCGCGGGCGGTCCTCGGCTCGTACGACTGGAGTACGTCGAACACGGCCTGGAGGTTGCCGGCGGTGGCGTCGTACTCGGGCGTTCCCGCGCGCATCAGGGGCCACTGGTTCTCCACGACGCCGTGGACGTAGCCGCTCAGCGCGACGTCGAGCCGCTCGCGCACCGGTTCCGGGAACGCGGCGGCGTCACGGGCGATGAGCGCGGCGTCGGTGGCCTCGGTGGCGACGACGGTCTGGGTGCTCTCCAACTGCGTCCAGAGGGTGACGATGACGAACGCGAGGATGATGCCGTAGATCGCGCCGAACATCCCCAGGGTCACCCCGACCATGTCGTTGTGCTCGCCCTCGGCCAGCGACGGGTACTTCCGCCGGGTGAACACGCTGCCGGCGACGGCGAGGGCGACGGTCCCGCCGACGATGACGACGGTCAGGGCGAAGGTGCTGAAGTGGTTGAGCAGCCAGAGCGACATGTGCGGGGAGTCTAGGGACCCCGCGATCACCCCGACCGCCGCCGATCCCACCGCCACCCCGCCGGCGAAACCGCCCACCACCGTGCGCGGCCCGGCGCACGCCCCGCGCACGGCCACCGCCCTCACCCGCCGCGAATCCACACCATCGGATGAGCCCCGCCGCACCGTCTTGACGCTTTCCTGACGCGCCCGCCCCGATCCGTCCCCAGGGCCGTGCTTACGCTGGCCCGGCGGTCCTCTCGATGGCCGAAACCCTTCGTCGAACAGCTCAGGAGCACCTCCATGGCCGGCACACCGGACGCCCGCACCGGACGACTGCGCGCGTGGATGCTGGAGGGTCTCTCCGACATGGGCAAGGGCAGGCCCTCCCGGCCCGTGGAGACGGCGCCGGACAGCGGACACCGGGGGCAGCGCTGGTGGCGGGTGATGTGCCTGACCGGTGTCGACTACTTCTCCACCCTCGGCTACCAGCCGGGCATCGCCGCCCTGGCGGCCGGACTGCTCTCCCCCGTCGCGACGATCGTCCTCGTGATCGTCACGCTGGCGGGAGCGCTGCCCGTCTACCGCCGGGTGGCGGAGGAGAGCCCGCGGGGCGAGGGCTCGATCGCGATGCTGTCCCGCCTGCTCTCCTTCTGGAAGGGGAAGCTCTTCGTCCTGACCCTGCTGGGCTTCGCCGCCACCGACTTCCTGATCACGATCACGCTGTCCGCCGCTGACGCCTCCACCCACCTCGTCGAGAACCCGCACCTCGAAGCGGCCCTCCACGACAAGCAGCTGATCATCACCCTGGTGCTGATCGCCCTGCTCGGCGCGGTGTTCCTGAAGGGCTTCCTGGAGGCGGTCGGCGTCGCCGTCGTCCTCGTCGGGGCCTACCTCGCCCTGAACGCGGTCGTCGTGGTCTCCGGCCTGTGGCACGTGGTCACCGAGGGCCACGTCGTCACGGACTGGTCCGCGGCGCTGACCGCCGAGCACGGCAATGTCTTCGCCATGGTCGGGGTCGCCCTGCTCGTCTTCCCCAAGCTCGCCCTCGGCCTGTCGGGCTTCGAGACCGGTGTCGCCGTCATGCCGCACGTCCAGGGCGACCCGGGAGACACGGAGGAGAAGCCCGCCGGCCGCATCCGGGACACGAAGAAGCTGCTGACGACGGCGGCGCTGATCATGAGCGTCTTCCTGATCTGCACGAGCTTCATCACCACCGTGCTCATCCCGCACGAGGAGTTCGAGTCCGGCGGCGAGGCCAACGGCCGCGCGCTCGCCTACCTCGCCCACGAGTACCTCGGCAACGCCTTCGGCACCGTCTACGACGTCTCCACCATCGCCATCCTCTGGTTCGCCGGCGCCTCCGCGATGGCGGGCCTGCTCAACCTGATGCCCCGCTACCTGCCCCGCTACGGCATGGCGCCGCACTGGGCCCGCGCCGTGCGCCCCATGGTCATCGTCTTCACCCTGGTCGCGTTCCTCGTGACCTGGATCTTCGACGCCGACGTCGACGCGCAGGGCGGCGCGTACGCCACCGGTGTCCTCGTCCTGATCTGCTCGGCCGCCATCGCCGTGACGATCGCCGCGCGGAAGGCGGGGCAGCGGGGCTGGACCGTCGGGTTCGCGGTCATCTCGGCCGTCTTCCTCTACACGACCGTCCTCAACGTCATCGAGCGCCCCGACGGAGTGAAGATCGGCGCCTGCTTCATCGCCGGCATCATCCTCATCTCGCTCCTCTCCCGCCTCGGCCGTGCCTTCGAACTGCGCGTCACCCACGTCGACCTCGACGAGACGGCCGAACGCTTCATCCAGGACATCTCCCGCCGCACGCCCCGCTTCGTCGCCAACGAACCCGACAACCGCGACGTCGCCGAGTACCGCGACAAGATCGAGCAGATCCGCGCCGACAACGACCTTCCCGCCGCCGAGGACTTCGTCTTCATCGAGGTCACCGTCACGGACCCCTCCGAGTTCGAGGCGGGGCTGGCCGTCCGCGGCGAGGTGATGCACGACCGGTACCGCGTCCTGACCGTCGAGTCGTCCTCCGTCCCCAACGCGCTCGCCGCACTCCTCCTCCACGCCCGCGACACCACCGGCATCCGCCCCGACATCTACTTCGAGTGGACCGAGGGCAACCCGTTCGCCAACTTCCTCCGCTTCCTCCTCCTCGGTCAGGGCGAGGTCGCGCCGGTCACCCGCGAGATCCTGCGCGAGGCCGAGCCGGACCGGGAGCTCCGCCCGCGGGTGCACGTCGGCTGAACCGCGCCGACACCGCGGCCGGGCGACATGGGGACCCGGTGCGGCAGGCGGGGCGACGGGTGCGGTCGGCGGGGCGGCGCGTGCGGCCGGCGGGGCGTGCGGGGCTCGAGCGGTCCTCGTGTCGCTCACGGTAGGCTCCCGGCCGTCGTGAAGGGCGTGTAACGCCGGGTGCCCGTGGGGTGTGACGGGCCGGAAACCCGCGGTTCGTACGGTCGAGGCCGTGGGAGACCTCCCACGGTCCGGCGTACCGGCGCAGGTCGGGACGGGCGGAGTGTTCCTGAGGGGGAGGAGTCCCGGTGGCGTCGTCGGACTCGCGGGCCGAGGCTGTCCGGACGGTCTGCTCGTACTGCGGGGTCGGCTGCGGAATCGTCCTCGACGTCGCGCGCGACCCGCGGACGGGCCTGCGGCGGGCGGTGAAGGCCTCGGGGGACAAGGAGCATCCGGCGAACTCCGGGCGCCTGTGCACGAAGGGGGCGACCAGCGCCGACATGCTGGCGGCTCCCGGACGGGCCCGGACCGCGCTGGTGCGCGCCGAGCGCGGCGGCGAGCACGCCGAGACGGACGTCGACGCGGGCATCACGGCGGTGGCCGGCCGGCTGCGCGCGATCCTGGACGAGCACGGACCGGACGCGCTGTCGTTCTACGTCTCGGGGCAGATGTCGCTGGAGGCGCAGTACCTGGCGAACAAGCTGGCCAAGGGCTTCGTGCGGACCCGCCACATCGAGTCGAACTCGCGGCTGTGCATGGCCTCCGCGGGCTCCGGCTACAAGCTCTCGCTCGGAGCGGACGGCCCGCCCGGCTCGTACCGGGACTTCGACCGGGCCGACGCGTTCTTCGTGATCGGCTCCAACATGGCGGACTGCCACCCGATCCTGTTCCTGCGCATGATGGAGCGGGTCAAGGCGGGGGCGAAGCTGATCGTCGTCGATCCGCGCCGCAGCGCCACGGCCGACAAGGCGGACCTCTTCCTGCAGATACGTCCGGGGACGGATCTGGCGCTCCTCAACGGGCTGCTGCATCTGCTGGTCGCCGAGGGCCACACCGACGAGGCGTTCATCGCCGAGTTCACGGAGGGCTGGGAGGCGATGCCCGGCTTCCTCGCGGACTACCCGCCCGCCCGGGTCGCCGAGGTCACCGGGCTCGCCGAGGCCGACATCCGGCAGGCCGCGCGGTGGATCGGCGAGGCCGGCGAGTGGATGAGCTGCTGGACGATGGGGCTGAACCAGTCCACGCACGGCACCTGGAACACGAACGCGCTGGTCAACCTGCACCTCGCCACCGGCGCCCTGTGCCGGCCCGGGTCCGGCCCGTTCTCGCTGACCGGCCAGCCCAACGCGATGGGCGGGCGCGAGATGGGGTACATGGGGCCGGGACTGCCCGGCCAGCGGTCGGTCCTCGTGGACGCCGACCGCGCCTTCGTCGAGGAGTTGTGGAACCTCCCCGAGGGCTCGGTCCGCACGGACGTCGGCGGCGGCACCGTCGAGATGTTCGAGCGGATGGCGGCCGGGGACATCAAGGCCTGCTGGATCATCTGCACCAACCCGGTGGCCTCGGTCGCCAACCGCAGGACCGTCATCTCCGCCCTGGAGGCCGCCGAACTCGTCGTCACCCAGGACGTGTTCGCGGAGACGGAGACCAACGCCTACGCGGACGTGGTGCTGCCGGCCACGCTGTGGGCCGAGTCCGACGGCGTCATGGTGAACTCCGAGCGGAACCTCACCCTCGTCCAGGGGGTCGTCGACCCGCCCGGCCAGGCGCTGCCCGACTGGCGGCTCATCGCCCGGGTCGCGTGCGAGATGGGCTTCGCCGACGCGTTCACGTACACCGGCGCGGAGGAGGTCTTCGAGGAACTGAAGCGGGCGTGGAACCCGCAGACCGGCTGGGACCTGCGCGGTGTGACGTACGAGCGGCTGCGCGCCACCCCCGTGCAGTGGCCGGCGCCCACCGCCGACGGCCCCGACCGCAACCCCGTCCGCTACCTGAACGACGGCGTCAGCCAGACGCCGCTGGAACGCGAGGACGGCACCAGGCCCCGGCTCGCCTTCCCGACCGGGAGCGGACGTGCCCGGTTCTTCGCCCGGCCTCACCTTCCGGCGGCCGAACTGCCCGACGACGACTACCCGTTCGTCCTGAACACGGGACGCCTCCAGCACCAGTGGCACACCATGACGAAGACCGGCAAGGTGGCCAAGCTCGCGAAGCTCGCCCCCGGCCCCTTCGTCGAGGTGCACCCCGAGGACGCCACGGCCCTCGGCGTCGCCGGAGGCGACCACCTGGAGATATCGTCGCGCCGCGGCCGGGCCGTGCTGCCCGTCGTGGTGACCGACCGGGTCCGGCCCGGCGACTGCTTCGCCCCCTTCCACTGGAACGACCTCTTCGGCGAGTACCTCAGCATCAACGCCGTCACCAACGACGCCGTCGACCCGGTCTCCCTCCAGCCGGAGTTCAAGGCGTGCGCGGTCGCCCTCAGCAGGACGACGGCCCCCGTGCCCCGCCCGCACCGCGACGACGAGCCGGCGGACGCCGCCGCCACCGCCCGGTCCGCCGGGGCGGCGCCCACGACCGGGACCGGAGCCGTGCCGACCGGGGCGCCCGCCGCCGGGACCGGGGCCCTGCCGCCCGGAGCACCCGCCGCCGGGACCGGGGCCGTGCTCGCCGCGCTGCTCGGCGTCGCGGACCTGGCCACACCGCCCTCGTTCACCGCGTCCGAGCGCCACTACCTGGCGGGATACGTGTCGGGGCTCTCCGGTCTCCCCGGCCTGTCCGCCGCTCCGCCCGCGGACCGGGTTCCGGTCCCGGTGCTGCCCTCCGGAGCCCCGCTCGACCCGGCGCGCGCCCTCTGGGTCGACGGGCTGCTCGCCGGGATGTTCTCCCGCACCGGCGCCCCCTCCCCGTGGGGCGGGCCCGTGCGGGCGCCCGCCACCGGTCCGGTCGCCGGGCCCGCCGACGAGGGGGCCGGGCCCGCCCGCCGGCTGCTGGTCCTGTGGGCTTCGCAGACCGGGAACGCCGAGGACTTCGCCGCCACCGTCGCCGGCTCCCTCTCCGGGGAGGGACGGGTGCCGGAGGTGCTCCCCATGACGGACGTCGATCTCACCCGACTGGGCCCCGAGACCGACCTGCTGGTGGTCACGAGCACGTTCGGCGACGGTGACGCCCCCGACAACGGCGCCGACTTCTGGCGGGCGCTGAACTCCCCCGACGCACCGCCGCTGACGGGGGTCCGCTTCTCGGTGCTGGCCTTCGGGGACTCCGGCTACGACGACTTCTGCGGGCACGGCCGACGGGTGGACGAGCGCCTCGCCGAACTCGGCGCGACCCGTCTGCACCCGCGTACCGACTGCGAACCCGACCACGAGGAGAGCGCCGGAGCGTGGCTGACGGGGGTGCTCGCCGCACTGCGTCCGGCCGCCCCGCCGGCCCCGGTCCCGCCCGCCAGGACGCCGGCCGCGCCCGCGGCACCGGCGGCCGCCCCGGCCGCCGACGGCCGCGGTCCCTACTCCAAGGCCTCGCCGTTCTCGACGCTCCTCGTCGGCAACCGGCTGCTGAGCCTGCCCGGCTCGGGGAAGGAGGTCCGCCGGTTCGCGTTCGACACGCGCGGCGGCGAGCTCGCGTACGAGGCGGGGGACGCCCTCGGCGTCTGGCCGGTGAACGGGGCCGGGCTCGTCGGCGAGTGGCTCGCCCTCACCGGCCTCGACCCGGACGAACCGGTCGGCGTCGGCGACACGGGGACCGTCCCGCTGTCCGAGGCCCTGCGCACCCGCCTGGACATCAGCCGCATCACGCCGGACCTCCTCAGGTTCGTCGCCGACCGCACCGGAAGCCACGAGCTGAAGCGGCTCCTGCGCCCCGGCAACAAGGACGAGCTCGCCAAGTGGAGTTGGGGGCTCCAGGCCGCCGACCTGATCGGCGCCTTCCCGGTACGGGCCGCCGCCGCGGACTGGACGGGGGTGCTCAAGCGCCTCCAGCCGCGGCTGTACTCGATCTCCTCCAGCCCGCTCGCCCACCCCGGCGAGGTCAGCCTCACCGTCTCCGTCGTCCGTTACGCCAACGGCCGCGGCCGGGACCGCGGCGGCGTGTGCTCCACCTATCTGGCCGACGGCGCCGACGACGGGCCCGTCCAGGTCTTCGTGCAGCGCTCCCCCGCGTTCCGCCCGCCGGCCGATCCGGCCGCCCCCATGATCATGGTCGGGCCGGGCACGGGCGTGGCGCCGTTCGTCGGCTTCCTCGAGGAGCGCAGGGCCCGCGGCCACTCGGGGCCGAACTGGCTGTTCTTCGGCGAGCAGCGCGAGGCCACGGACTTCTACTACCGGCGGGAACTCGAGGAGCACCTGGCGGCGGGGCACCTCGACCGGCTGGACGTCGCCTTCTCCCGCGACCAGCGCACGAAGGTCTACGTCCAGGACCGCATGCGCGAACACGGCGCGGCGCTCTGGTCCTGGCTGCGGGACGGCGCCCACTTCTACGTCTGCGGCGACGCCACCCGCATGGCCAAGGACGTCGACCGGGCCCTGCGCGACGTCGTCGCACGGCACGGCGGGATGGGCCCGGAGGACGCGGCGGCGTACGTCAAGCAGATGTCCGCCGACAAGCGGTACGTCCGCGACGTGTACTGACGCCGCCCGGCCGGCTCGTCCCTTCCTCCAAGGGGGTCCGCATCCGCGATGGACGGTCCCACGAACTTGTTGCAGATGAGAGCCTGACCGCCCTACGGTGTCGCACATGCAGTCCTACACGATCGGCCAGGCCGCCCGCCTCCTGGGCGTGAGCCCCGACACCGCGCGGCGGTGGGCGGACGCGGGCCGGGTCGCGACCCACCGCGACGAGAGCGGGCGCCGTCTCATCGACGGCGAGGCGCTGGCCGCGTTCTCCGTGGAGATCGCCCAGGACGGCACCGGGGACGAAGAGGCGTCCTACACCTCGGCGCGCAACGCGTTCCCCGGCATCGTCACCGCCGTCAAGCTCGGGGACATCGCGGCCCAGGTCGAGATCCAGGCCGGGCCGCACCGCCTCGTCTCCCTCCTCACCCGGGAGGCCGTGGAGGAACTGGGACTGGAAGTCGGCATGCAGGCCACCGCCCGCGTGAAGTCGACCAGCGTGCACATCGACCGCACCTGACCTCGCACCGAGCGCCGCGGGCCGCCGCCTCCGCGCGGCCGGCCCTCGCCGTACTTCCCGCTCGTCCCCAAGGAGTTCGGACCCTCATGTCCCTCACCCCCGGCCCCGCCGGGCGGCGGACCGCCGCCGCCGTGCTCACCGCCGCCCTGCTCGTGCCGCTCGCGGCCTGCTCGTCGAGCGGCGACGCCAGGAACGACACCGGCGGCTCGCCGGCCTCCGGCGCCGCCCCCCGGGCGAACCTGACCGTGCTCGCCGCCGCGTCCCTGACCGACGTGTTCAAGACGGCCGGCGCCGCGTACGAGAAGTCCCACCCCGGCACCGAGCTCACCTTCTCCTTCGCCGGCTCCCAGGAACTCGTCGCCCAGGTCTCGCAGGGCTCCCCCGCCGACGTCCTGGTCACCGCCGACACCAAGAGCATGGACAAGGCGAAGGCCGACACCGACACCCCGACGGTCATCGCGAGGAACCGCCTCGTCATCGCCACCGGCGAGGGCAACCCCTTCGGGATCGACGACCTGAAGGACCTCGCGGACACCAGGCTCAAGGTCGTCCTCGCCGCCCCCGAGGTGCCCGCGGGCAAGTACAGCAGGCAGATCCTCGACAAGCAGCGGATCACCGTGGAGCCGGTCTCCCAGGAGCCCAACGTCCGCGCCGTGCTCAGCAAGGTCGAACTCGGCGAGGCCGACGCCGGCCTCGTCTACAGGACCGACGCCGAAAGCGCCGAGGACAAGGTCGACGCCGTCGAGATCCCCGACGACCAGAACGCCATCGCCCAGTACCCCGCCGCCACGCTGAAGGACTCGAAGAACGCCCGGGCCGCCGCCGCGTTCGTCGCCTGGCTCTCCTCACCCGAAGGCCGGAAGATCCTCCAGGACGCCGGCTTCCAGAAGCCGTAACCCGGCCCCCGGACCGTGAGAGGCTGCCCGTCACGGGGGGAGACGGGCAGCCTCCCGCACCTCACGCTCTTCCCAGGAACCTCGATGAAACGAGCAGGCGTACGCACGCCCGGAGCCCGCGTTCCCGTCACGCTGGTCGTGCCGGCGCTCCTGGCCGTGGCTTTTCTGACCCTCCCGCTGATCGGCGTCCTCGTCCGGACCGAATGGGGCGCGCTCGCCGACCACCTCGGTTCGCCCGGCACCGTCCAGGCACTGAAGCTCTCGCTCCTGGTGTCCTTCTGGGCGCTGGGGCTCTCCCTGCTCCTCGGGGTCCCCCTGGCCTGGCTCCTGGCCCGCGTGCCGTTCCGCGGGAAGGCGGTCGTCCGCTCCCTGGTCCTGCTGCCCATGGTGCTGCCCCCCACGGTCGGCGGCGTGGCGCTGCTGCTGGCGTTCGGCCGGCGCGGCCTCCTCGGCCCGTGGCTGGAGTCCTCCTTCGGCATCACCCTGCCGTTCCACACCTCCGGGGCCGTGCTCGCCGCGACCTTCGTCTCCATGTCCTTCCTCGTCATCAGCCTCGAAGGCGCGCTGGGCGGACTGCGGCCCCGCTACGAGGAGACGGCGGCCTCGCTCGGAGCCTCCCCCACCAGGGTCTTCTTCACCGTCACGCTCCCCATGGTGGCCCCCGGACTGATCGCGGGAGCGGCCCTGACCTGGGCGCGGGCCCTCGGCGAGTTCGGCGCGACGATCACGTTCGCGGGCAACCTGCCCGGCACCACCCAGACCCTGCCGCTCCAGGTCTACCTGCTCCTCCAGGACGAACCGGAGGCGGCGACCTCCGTCTCGCTGCTCCTGCTGGCCATCGCCATGGCCGTCCTGATCGCCCTGCGCGGCCGCTGGACGGGAGCGCCCTCGGACCGTCGCCGCGCCCTCCCCGCCCCGGACCCCGGGCCCGAGGCTCCGGCACCGGCCCCCGCACCCGCCGCGCCCGGTGAGGCCCGGGATCTCGCGGCGGGCGGCGGGGAGCGGTGGCCCCTGCACGCCGAGGTCACCGGCTTCACGCGCCTCGTCCTCGACGCGGACGCGGGCACCACCATCGCCGTGGTCGGTCCGAACGGCGCCGGCAAGACCACCCTGCTGCGCGCGCTGCTCGGCCTCACCCCCCGGGCCCACGCCGCACTCCGGCTCGGCGACACCGACGTCACCGGCCTGCCGCCGCACCGCAGGCGGGTCGCCTGGGTGCCCCAGGACGGCGCCCTCTTCCCCCACCTGTCGGCCCTCGCCAACACGGCGTACGGCCTCCGGGTCCAGGGCGTCCCGCGCACCGAGGCCCGCCGCGCCGCCCGCCGCTGGCTCGACCGACTGGGCGTCGGTCACCTGGCGCACCGGCGCCCCGCGCAGCTCTCCGGCGGGCAGGCCCAGCGGGTGGCGCTCGCCCGGGCGCTGGCCGCCCGGCCCCGGCTCCTCGTCCTCGACGAACCGCTCGCCGCGCTCGACCAGACCACCCGGGCCCACGTCCGGCACACCCTGCGCACGCACCTCGCCGGGTTCGGCGGCGTCTGCCTCATCGTCACCCACGACCCCGTCGAGGCCGTGTCCCTCGCCGACCGCGTCCTCGTCCTCGACGGGGGACGCGCCCTCCAGGACGCCTCCCCCGCCGAGGTCACCCGCCACCCCCGCTCGCCGTGGGTCGCCCGGATGCTCGGCCGCAACGCCTGGCCCGGCACCGCCACCGGCGACGGCCTCGCCCTGACGGGCGGCGGCGCCCTCGTCGCCGCCGACCCCCTGCCGGCCGGCACCGAGGCCCTCGCCGTCATCCCGCCCGAGGCCGTCGCCGTGCACCGCACGAGGCCCGCGGGCAGCCCCCGCAACGTCTGGCCCGGCACCGTACGCGAGATCACCGCCAGCGGCAGCCGTCTGCGGGTCCTCGTCACCTCCGACCAGGTCCCCGACCTCGTCGCCGAGATCACCCCCCAGGCCGCCGCCGAACTCGGCCTCGCCGACGGCGTCCCCGTCTGGACCAGCGTGAAGGCCACCGAGGCGACGGTCGTACCGCTGTGATCCGCGCGGGCGGACGGGCGACACGTCCGATCGGGCGTTGAAGTCGCCGCGGGCCGTGTCGCGGGCCGTGGGGCCGGGGGGTGTCGCATCACTGTGAGCCCATGGCCAACGACTACAGGGAACGTCTGATGTCCGCCTCGAACGATCGTCCTCACCCGCTTGTGGACCCGTACCTCCGGATCATTCTGAGCGCTCTCGGTCCACGGAGGGCGACGGCGTTCCTGACGGCGGCGCTCAAGGCGCACCAGGAGGAAAGGGCCCGCGAAGGAACGATTCAGCTTGGGTTCTGCGCCTATCTCTCGGACCGGCTCGGCGAGACGTGGGGCCGGACGCTGGCCGAGATCTCCGCGTGGGAGGCGATGCAGGCGGTACGCCGGCTCGTCCGCGCCGACCCGGAGGCCGACCTCGGGCGGCAGCTCTCGCACGGCCTCGCGCTCGCCCTCTCCGTGGCGTCCGGGCCGGCGCCGACGGCGGCCCGCTGAGGGCCGGGCACTGACGGTCGTACGCTGACCGCCGTGCGCTGACCGCTGATCACCGGCGAGAGGCCGTGACGGCGGTCCGCCGACGGCAGCGCGGCGGCGGACGAGCCCGGAGGCATACGGGTCCGGGTACGAAGGGGAAGAGCCGGTGCCCTCGGGGCACCGGCTCTCACACGTGTGGGGGGTCAGGCGACGGCCTCCGCCTTCTCCACCGCCGGCTCGTCGGTGGACGGGGTGGGGGCGGCCTTCTTGGTGTCCCGCATGACCAGGGTCGCGAGGACGGCGGCGGCGAGGACGCCGGCGGCGCTGATGGTGAAGGTGGTGGACATCGAGGAGGTGAAGGCCTCGCGGGCCGCCTCGACCAGGCGGGTGTCGCCCTGGGCTGCGGCGAGGGCGCCGCCGATCGACTGCTTCGCCCGCTCGGGGGCGTCGGCCGGCATCTCACGGGAGTAGGTGCTGGTGAGGAGCGAGCCGAGGATGGCGATGCCGAGGGCGGTACCGGCCTGCTGGATGGTGTCGTTCAGCGCGGAGCCGACGCCCGCCTTCTCCTCGGGGATGGTGCTCATCAGCGCGCCGACGGCGGCCGGCATCGCGAGGCCCGCACCGAGGCCGAGCAGACCCAGGGCGACGGCCGGGACGGTGAAGCCGGATGCGGCGTCGACGGTGGTGAGGAGGGCGAAGGAGGAGGCCATGACGAGCATGCCGACGAGGACGAGGATCCGGTTGCCGGTCTTCGCGGCGAGGCCGGCACCGGCGCCGTTGCCGATCAGGGCGGCGACGGCGAGCGGGACGAAGGCGAGACCGGCCTTGACGGGCGAGTAGCCGAGGACGAACTGCAGGTACTGGGTGAGGACGAGGAGCAGGCCGCCGTTGCCGATCTGCACCAGGGTCAGCGAGAGCGAACCGCCGCTGAAGTTGCGGTGCTTGAAGAGGACCAGGGGCACCATCGGCTCGGGGGTGACGTTCTCCCAGACCACGAATCCGGCGAGGGCGACGACCGCGACCGCCAGGGTGACGAGCGAGCGGCCCTCGAAGGCGCCGTGCTGCGGGATCTCGATGATCCACCAGATCAGCGCGGTCATGCCGACGGCGGAGAGGATCGCGCCGAGCGGGTCGGGCTTCTGCCAGGGCCCCTTGGACTCGGGCATCAGGGTGAGGGCGGCGAGGACGGCGAGCGCGACGACCGGGACGTTGATGAAGAAGATCGAGTGCCACGAGAAGTGGTCGATCAGGACGCCGCCGAGGACGGGGCTGCCGACCAGGCCGAGCATCGACACCGAACCCCAGGCCGCCATCGCCTTGGGCCGCTCGTCCTCGGCGAAGACGGTGATGAGGATGGAGAGCGTCGAGGGCATGATCAGCGCGCCGCCGACGCCCATCGTGATCCGGGCGGCGATGACCTCGCCGGGGCCGGCGCAGACCGTGGCGGCCAGGGACGCGGCTCCGAAGAGCAGCAGGCCGAGGACCATGACCTTCCGCCGTCCGAAGCGGTCGCCGAGGCTTCCCGAGGTGAGCAGGAGACCGGCGAAGACGAGGATGTAGGAGTCCAGGATCCACTGGATGTCCTGGGCGCTCGCCCCGATGTCCTCGGTCATGGAGGGCACCGCGACGGTCAGCGCCATGCTGTCGACCACCAGGACCAGGGTGCTGAGGCACAGCACGACCAGGATCCACCAGCGGCGTGGGTTGCGGGTTTCCATCGGGAGTTCCCCCTCGGTCTTCGTACGACTTCCTTCGATGCGAACACTGTACGCAGATGCGTACGGTGTTCGCAACACCGGAGCCCTGTACGCTCGATGCGAACGTCGTACGCAGCGAAGGAGGACCATGGCCGCCAAGGCGAACCCCGTACCGTCCGTGTGGGCCCGCGAGCAGTCCGCCCCGGACCAGCCCGCGCTCAGCCGGACCGCGATCGTCCGGGAGGCGGTCGCCATGCTCGACGCCGACGGCATCGAGGCGCTCAGCATGCGCAAACTCGGCGCCCGCCTGAACGCCGGCGCGACCTCCCTCTACCGGCACGTCGCGACCAAGGACGAACTGATGGAGCTCGCCGTGGACGAGGTCGCCGCCGAGATCACGGTCCCGGCGCCCGGCGGCCCCTGGCGCGATGCCGCCACGGAGGCCGCCGCCTCGTTCCGCGCGACGGCCCTGCGCCACCCGTGGCTCTCGTCCATGCTCGGCCAGGCCGGCCTCGCCTATCTGGGCCCCAACCTCATGGCGTACTCCGAGCGGCTCGCCACCCTCTTCGCGGCCGGCGGGTTCCCCGAGCCGAGCCGCGCGATCGACACCCTGCTCGCGTACGTCATCGGCATGAGCACCACCGAGGCCGCGTGGCTCACCACGGTCGCCCGGTCCGGCGACACCGAGGCCGCGTTCATCGCCCGCCTCATGCCCGCCGCGCAGCAGGCGGCGGCCGACCCCGACCACCTCGCCTCGGCGTACGCCGACGCCGCCGTCACCGCCACCGTCGACCCGGTCGCCCTGCGAGACGCGAAGTTCGCCTACGGCCTGGACGTGGTCCTCGACGGCCTGGAGATGCGCCTCCCGCGCTGACCGGCCCATGCCCTGCCGGGCCACGACCGGCCGGACGCGGACCGGCCGGACGGGCCGGCGCCCGGCGGCTTCGACGCGTGCGGCCCCGAGGCGGGCGGGGCGGGCGAGGGCGGGGCGGGCGAGGGCAGCCCGGGGTCCGGCGCCGCGGGCCCGTTCGGCTTCGGCCAGTGCCGGTGCAGCGCGTCGATGTGGAAGTCGTGGGTGTGCGGGCCTCCGGCCCCGGCCAGGTGCGGGTGACCGGCGGGGAGTTCAGGATGGACGTGCGGCAGCTCGACCGGGTCCGTACGGGGCCAGAGCCGCGCCGCCGCGACGGCGCCGAGCAGGGCCACGGCGGCGAGCGCGGCCGCCGCGACGGCGGGTCCCGACCGCACGGCGAGCCACCCGGCCAGCGGGTAGGTGACGAGCCAGCACGCGTGCGACAGCGAGAAGCGGGCCGCGAACGCGGCCGGCAGGTCGCCGCTCCCGGCCGAGCGGCGCACCACCCTGCCGCCGGGCGTCAGCACCGCCGAGCCGGCCGCGCCGACGACCGCCCACAGCACGAGCAGCGCGGGCCAGGACCACGCACCCGCGGGCGCCGCGAGCCCCCCGGCGAGCAGCCCGAGCGCCCCGGGCAGCACGAACGCGGCCCGCACCATCACCGCGCGGTCGTCCGCCCGTCCCAGGACGCGCGGCAGCAGCAGCGCCACCGCCATCGACCCCGCCCCGTACGCGCCGAGGGCGAGCGGCACGTCCCCGGCCGTACGCCCCAGAGTGTCCCGCACGAGCAGCACGGTCCCGACCAGCACCACGGCCCCGGCCGCCGCCACGGCCAGATCCAGCGCGAGCAGGGCCCGCAGACGCGGGGTCGCGAGCAGCAGCCGCGCCCCGAAGGCCACCTTGTCGTACGCCCTCCGGGCCCGGCCGCCACGCACCCGGGCGCCTCCGGGCGGAGCGGGTGCGGGCGGGCCGGGGCGAACCGGGAGGTCCGGCCCGGACAGCGCGGACACGGCCAGTCCGGGCAACTCGGGCCCGGCTCCCCCGCGCGGCTCGGGCGCGGCTCGTGTCGGCGGCTCGGGATCGGGCAGGGGCGTCGCGCGGACGAGGAGAGCCGAGGCCAGGAATCCGGCGGCGGTGCCGGTGAAGAGCCAGGCGTACGGGACGACGGTGAGCAGGGCGGCGGCGAGCACCGGGCCGGCCAGGCTCTCCAGGTCGTAGGCGAGCCGGGAGAGCGAGAGGGCCTCGGTGTACTCCCGCTCGTCCGGCAGGACCTGCGGGATCGTCGCCTGGAACGCCGGGGTGAAGGCGGCGGAGGCCGCCTGGAGAAGCAGGATCAGGACGTAGACCTGCCACACGCGGGTGACGAACGGCAGGGAGAGGGTGACGGCCGCCCGCGCCACGTCCATCGCGACGAGGAGGGCGCGCCGGGGCACGCGGTCGGCTAGTGCGGCGACGACCGGCGCGAGCCCCACGTAGGCGGCCATCTTGATCGCCAGGGCCGTGCCGAGCACGGCGGCGGCGTCGGCGCCCGCGAGGTCGTAGGCGAGGAGGCTCAGCGCCACGGTCGCCAGGCCGGTGCCGGCCAGGGCCACGACCTGGGCGCCGAACAGGCGTCGGTAGGTGCGGTTGCGCAGCACGGACAGCATGGACGCCCCCGGTCGGCCGCGGCGGAGTACGGATGTCCACCGTAGCCGATGCGTGCATGGGTGCGCACATGTTCACGTCAGGGATCGGCACCTCACGGATCGACCGCGCTCCGACCGTCAGGAGTGCCAGGGCTCGCCGGTCACCTCGTGGTCGGCGCGGCTGATCGCCTCGACCACGAGGCGCTTCAGGTGCCCGTCCGGCATCGCGTAGACGACCCGGCGGCCGTCCTTGCGCGACTGGACGAGTCCGCCGAGCCGCAGCTTCGCCAGGTGCTGGCTCACGGCGGGCCGGGCGGCGCCGCAGGCCTCCGTCAGTGCGGTGACGTCGGCCTCCCCGCGGGTGAGCAGCCACACGAGATGGAGCCGGGTCGGGTCCGAGAGCAGCGCGAAGACGCCCGCCGCCGCCGAGAGTTCGCGCGGGCCCGGCGTCCGCTCGTGCGCGTGGGAGGCGGCCGGGGGATCCACTCGCTCAGACATGGGCCCATCGTAGGCAGCCGCGGACGGCCTCAGACGCGCAGCTCCTTGGCCTCGAAGCGGCCCTCCCCCAGGACGAGCACGAAGGTGACCTGCTGCCCCTCCGAGAGGGTCCGCTCGCCGCCCTCGATGTCCTCGGCACTGAAGTACACCTGCTCCCCGGAGCCCACGGGGACGACGAACCCGTACCCGCCGAGACGGTTGAAGGAATGCACGAACCCTATGCTTCTGCTCTCCACGGCGGCCTCCCTGCGGTCGGCGGCGACACTCCTCCATGGACATGTACCCCGTGCGCCCGCACCCCGCCATCCGGGCCCGCACCCCGGTTGGACACCGGCCCCCCACAGCCTCGTACAATCTTCAACAGAGGCCCGCTGCCGGAGATCCCCCGTGTCCGACAGCGGGCCTCGCCGTCCTCTCCGGGCCGCTTTGCGGACCGGTGCGGCCGGCTGACCGGTGCGGCCGCCTGACCGGTCAGGCGGTGGGGCGCGGGTGGGCGATCCTCGCGGTGATGCGGGCGATGCGGCGGGCGGAGACCTCGGGGGAGGCGACCGGCTGGACGACGTGGCTGACGGTGAGGCGGACGACGGTCTCGACGGCGAGGCCGCGGGACTCGTCGTCGACGTCGGGCCAGGCCTCGGTCGCGTAGGCGTCGAGCATGGCCGTCGCGGTGCCGAAGACCGGTTCGGGGCGGGTGGTGAGGTAGGCGAGGAGGTCGTCCTCGCCTCCGCGGGCGGCGATCAGGACGCTCTTGACGAGCGGGTTGTCCACGGCCTGCTGGAGCGTGTAGCCGACGCCCGCGGCGGCCGCGGCCTCCAGGTCGCCGCGGTGGGCGTCGAGTTCGCGCTGGATGCCGACGAGGAAGCCCTCCAGCTCGCGCTGGACCAGGGCCTTGCCGATGGCCTCCTTGGACCCGAACTCGTTGTAGAGGGTCTGGCGGCTGATGCCGGCCGCCCGCGCGATGGCGGTCATGCGCAGGCCGCCCCAGCCGTCGGCGGCGACGAGGCGGTAGGCGGCGTCGAGCACCTGCTCCCGCAGCAGGGACCGGACGCTCTCGCGAAAACGTGTCATCGTGTCCCCACTCTAGCCACCGGCGGCGCCGCGCCGGCCGGCCGCCGGAGAGCACCCCGTGCGACCCGGACCGGGCGGCTGTCAGGCGCCGGCGGCCGTCCTCCGCAGCCAGGGCGCGGCGGCCGCGAGCAGCGCCGTGACGCCGAGCGGGATCGTCGGCCCGGGGACTGGGGCGAAGTGCGGCGAGTGGTTGGCGGGGACGGTGTCCGGGAGGCCGTTCTCCAGGAGCGCGGCGGGGTCGACGTCCGCGTAGAGGGCGGGGTCGGCTCCGCCGAAGTGCCAGAACACGGAGGGGACGCCGAGCGCGCTGCCGAAGGCGCCGAAGTCCTCGCTGCCGGTGATCGCCCGGGGGAGCGTGAAGACCCTTCCCCCGCCGAGGACTTCGGTGAGGGCCGACTGCACGACGGCGGTCGCCGCCGGCTCGTTCACGGTGACCGGGAAGGAGTTGAAGGGGATGATCTCGGGCTCCTTCGGGGCGCCCGACGCGGCGGCCTCGGCGCGGACGATGCGCTCGACGGCGGCCAGGACCCGGTCCCGTACGGCCGGGGTGGTCGAGCGGATGTTGATCCGCAGTTCGGCGGTGTCCGGGATGACGTTCTCCTTCGTCCCGGCGTGGAGCGAGCCGACGGTGACGACGGTGGTCTGCGCGGCGCCGATCTCCCGGGACACCACGGTCTGGAGGCGCATGACGACCGCGGCGGCCATCACCACGGGATCGACCGTCGTCTCCGGCATGGATCCGTGGCCGCCGCGCCCGAACAGGGTCACCCGCAGGCTGTCGGAAGCGGCCATGAGCGGTCCCGGCCGGGTGCCGAAGAAGCCGACCGGGGCGGGGGCGACGTGCTGGCCGAGGCAGACCTCGGCGCGCGGGAAGCGGTCGAGGAAACCGTCCTCGATCATGACGGACGCGCCGCCGACCTCCTCGGCCGGCTGGAAGACGGCGACCACCGTGCCGTGCCAGGCGTCCCGGTGGGCGGCGAGCTGGCCGGTGGCGCCGAGCAGACAGGTGACGTGCACGTCGTGCCCGCAGGCGTGCATGACGGGCACCTCGGCGCCGTCCGGGTCGGTGCCGGTGGCGGTGGAGGCGTACGGGAGTCCGGTCTCCTCCTTGACGGGGAGGGCGTCCATGTCGGCGCGGAGCAGGACGACGGGGCCGGGACCGTTGGCGAGGACGCCGACCACGCCCGTGCGCCCGACGCCTTCGGTGACCTCCCAGCCCTGGGCGCGCAGCCGCTCGGCGACGACCCCGGCGGTGCGGAACTCCCGGAAGGACAGCTCGGGGTGGGCGTGCAGGTCCTCGTAGAGCGCGACGAGCCCGGGGAGCCGTTCGCCGAGGCCGGCGAGGAGCGGGCCGAGGGGCGAGGCGAGCGGTGCGGCGAGGAGGCGGGCGAGGGGCGGGACGGCGGTCATGCGGTTTCCTTTGCGGGGCTCGGGGCGTGCGGGGTGCGGTCCGCGGCGGCGCGGAAGGCGTCGGCGTCCTGCGGGGTCAGACAGGCCATGACGGCGGCGGTCGCGGCGCCGAGGACGAGGAAGGCGAAGGCGACCCGGAAGGAGAAGGCGTCGGCGAGCGCGCCCATGACGGGCGGGGCGACCATGCCGGCGACCTGTCCGCCGAGGATGATCACGGCGCTGCCCACGCCCACGTGGGCCGGGGTGAGACCGGCGAGGGGGACGGCGAAGATCGGCATGTACGCGAGGGAGGCGGCGGAGACGGCGAGGGTGCCGAACACGACGAAGCCGGTGAGGGAGGGCGTGCTCGCCATGACGAGCAGGGCGACGGCGGCGACGGTCATGCCCGGCACGATGATCCTGCGGTGGTGGCCGCCGAGCCGGTCGGAGAGGCGGCCGCCGAGGACGGTGGCCACGGCGGCGCCGAGGGCGGGGACGGCGAGCAGCGCGCCGGCCGAGGTGAGGGAGACCCCGTGCTCCTCGCCGAGGTACGACGGCACCCAGGTGTTGAGCCCCCACACGATGGTGTTGTAGCCGAACATCATGAGGGCGAAGCGCCACAGGACGCCCGTGCGCAGTACGGATCGGAGGGCGGGACGCGGGGCGGCGGCCTCCTCGGCCCCGCGGGTGCGGGGCAGCGGGTCGGGGAGCCGGAGGCGTACGGCGACGAGGGCGAGGATGCCGAGGGCGGCGGTGGACCAGAAAGCCGAGCGCCAGCCGAAGACGGCGACGAGCGGGGCGACGGCGAGCGGGGTGACGACGGCCGCGAGGGCGTTGGAGCTCATGACCGTGCCGTTGGCGCTCATGCGTTCCTCGGGGCGGGTGCGCTCGACGAGGACCTTCATGGAGGCAGGCGGGAAGACGCCCTCGGCGGCTCCGAAGGCGAAGCGCAGGGCGAGCAGCACCGCGAAGGACCAGGCGAGGCCGGTGAGGGCGGTGAAGACCGACCAGGAGAGCAGGGCCCAGAGGGTCACCCGCCGGCCGCCGAACCGGTCGGCGAGCATGCCGCCGGGGATCTGGCAGAGCGCGTAGGCGAGGAAGAAGGCGGAGACGACGAGGCCCTGCGAGGTGCGGTCGAGGCCGAACTCGGCGCCGACGGACGGAAGGACGAGGTTGATCACGAGCCGGTCGGCGTAGTCGACCAGCCATGCGGCGAACAGCAGGACGACGGTGATCCGGACGGTTCGCCGGTGCGCGGTGGACGCCGCCGCGGGTGCGGGAAGGGTCGGAGCAGGCACGGCACTCCTCTGCCAGTGGCCGAAACTGGTCGTCGGCCCGAAGTGCCCCTACGATCCGGTCCGTGAGCGAAAAGGCCCTGGAATCGCCGGAAAGCCTCAGAGACCGCGAAGGTCCGCCGGATTCCCGCACGAAGGACTCGCCCGCGGGCTTCTCGGAGCTGGATCTCGCGCTGGTCGACGCCCTGCAGGCCGCGCCCCGGGCGCCGTGGACGCGGATCGGACGGGCGCTCGGCGTGGACGCGACGACGGCGGCCCGGCGCTTCGAACGGCTCCGCGCCGAGGGACTCGCCTGGGTCACGGCGTACGACGCGGCGAAGACCGCCACCGTCGCCTATGTGGAGGTCCGGTGCCGGCCCCGCGCCTTCGACCGGGTGAGCGCCGCCGTGACGGCGCTGCCGTGGGTGTTCGGCGTGGACGAGACGGCCGGGGACTTCGACCTGTTCCTCTCCGCCGCCGCGCCCGACCTGCCCACCCTGGGGCGCGCGGTGCACCGCGGGATCGGCGGGCTGCCCGGCGTCCGCTCCACGCGGACCCGGCTCGGCATCACGCTGTACGGGGAGGGGCGCGACTGGCGGATGCGGGCGATGAACCCGGCGGAACGGGCGGGCCTCGGCGAGCAGGGCACGGCTCGCCCGCGGACGTACAGCACCCATCTCCACGAGCGGCCTGCGCCGCAGGACGAGGCCCTGCTGACCGCGCTGGGCGAGGACGGGCGGCTCGGGTACGCGGAGCTGGGCGCCCGGACGGGCATGAGCGAGCACTCGGCCCGGCGCCGGCTCCAGCGGATGATGCGCGACGGTGACATCACGCTCCGCTGCGATCTGGCGCGCCCACTGGCGGGGCTCTCCACGATGGTGGTCTACCGGACGTCGGTGCCGCACGGACTCCTGGAGCAGACCGGCAACGCGCTGGCCCGGCTCCCCCCGGTCCGGATGTGCGTGTCGGTGAGCGGCCCGTACAACCTGCTGGTCCTGGTCTGGCTGCCCGGGCTCGGCGCGGTGGACCCCTTCGAGGCCCTCCTCGCCGAGCGGTTCCCGGCCCTCGCGGTCCAGGACCGCACGGTCGCCCTGCACTCCCCCAAGCGCATGGGCTGGCTTCTCGACTCCCAGGGCCGCGCCGTGGGCCGGGTGCCGCGCGGACTGCCGGAGTACTGAGGGCGCCGGGGGTGGAGGCGCCACGGCGCCGCCGGGGGTGGAGGTGCCACGGCGCCGCCGCGCTCCCGTTCCGGCCCGGTCGGGGGTGGGCCCGGGGGTGAGCGCCGGCGGTGCGCCGTGGCACCGGTCGGCGAGGTGGAGGTGGGTGCCGTGGCCGTCGAGGACACCGGCTCGCCGTCAGGAGGCGGCGCGGTGGTGGTCACCACCCGGCCCTGACCGCGCCGGGCGACCCCCGGTCCCCGCTCTGCCCGCGTGATCGCCGAAAGGGACGTGGGCGAGCGGGGAAACCTCCTACAATACCAAGCAGTCGGTTTGGAGTTGTCGGGCGGTATCGGTAAGACGCGGTTCGGGGCCGTGCCGTCGAGACGCAGGTGCTACGGAGCCATGGGTGACCAAACAAGAGCGGGCCGCGCGGACCCGTGACGCGCTGATCAGGTCGGCGGCCGGTGAATTCGACCGGCGCGGCTACGACTTGGCCACCTTGTCCGCGATCAGCTCCGGGGCGGGAGTGAGCCCCGGGGCGCTCCACTTCCACTTCGAGAACAAGGCCGCGGTCGCCGTCGCCGTCGAGTGCGAGGCGGCGTCCCGGCTGCGCCGGGCCGCCCGGCTCGAGTACCGCCGACCGTCGAACGCCCTGCAGAACCTCGCCGACACCTCGCACGCCCTGGCCCGGCTGCTCCGCGAGGACGTGGTCGTCCGCGCGGGCTTCCGGCTCAGTTGCGCCGACGACCGCCGCACGGAGCTGAATCTGCGTCAGGAGTGGCAGAGCTGCGTACAGCAGCGGCTCGCGGAGGCCGCCGACGAGGGCCTGCTCGCCTTCGACCCGGGTCGCCGGCGGGACCTCGCCCGGACCGTCGTGGCCGCCACCGTCGGCCTGGAGGCCCTCGGCCGCGACAACGACGCGTGGCTGTCCCCGGGGACGGTCACCGGCCTCTGGCAGACCCTCCTGCCCCTGCTCGCCGGTCCCGACGCCCTCCCCGGCCCCGAGCCCGCCGCCACCGCGGCACCGGTGGCCTGACGTCCCGTCACCCTCCTGTCGTGCGACGGTTCCTGACGGTCCCGGGGCACGGCAGGCTCAGGCCCGGCCCAGGAGCTCCCGGTACCAGGGCAGGTGGCCGGCGATCCCCCGGGTGTAGGACGGCCCCGGATCGCAGCCCAGCTCTCGCCACGGCCGGTCGTCCTCGAACCAGTGGTCGGGGACGAGCATGGCGAGATGGTGCAGCGCGAAGGGGAGGTCCGCGAGCAGCTCGCGTGCCTCGGCGGCGGCCACCGCGGGTCCGCGCGGCGGGCCCGCCCGGCCCGCCAGGAGCGCCTCGCACGGCGCGAGCAGGTCCCCCACCGGCACCGGATCGGGATGGTTGACGTAGTACGGGCCCGGCCGCGTCCGCTCCGAGAGCGCCGCCCCGACCAGGGCCCCGGCCAGGGCGTCGGCCCCGATCACCGAGTGCAGCGAGGTGCCGGCGTCGAGCGGGCCGGGCAGTGCCGCGAGCAGCCGGACCAGACCGGGCACCAGGTGGCGGTCGCCCGTGCCGTACACGAAGTGCGGCCGCAGGACGGTGCCGCCGGCCTCCAGGACGTGCCGCTCGCCCGCCGCGCGGGTGCGGCTCGTCGCCGAGGCGGGCGCGAGCGGGAGCGTGCCGGGGGCGGCGGCCCGGAAGGGGCCGCGGCCGTGCACCGAAGCGGTGCTCAGGGCGACGACGCGGGTCACTCCGGCGCGCACGGCGGCGTCGATCAGGGCCCGGGTGCCCTCGTCGTTGACCGCGCGGGCCGACTCCTCGTCCCCGCCGATGGCCGAGGCGCAGTGGATCAGCACGTCGACCCCCTCGCACGCCCGGCGCAGTGACGCGGGGTCGCGGAGGTCGCCGATGACGGTCTCAAAATCAGGTCGGCCGCCCTGGTTCCGCTCGTCCGCGGCCCGACCGGTCCGCGCGGCGGCTGGCGGCAGCGGGCGGCGGGCGAGCAGCCTGACGTGCCCGGCGTCCGTCCGTGCCGAGGCCGTCGCCGCCACCCGGCCGCCGATGAAACCGGTCGACCCGGTGATCAGGATGCGGGGCACCGTCGATCCCGTCCGGTCAGCCGGCCCGTCGGCCGGCGAGGCCGCCGGCGGCCACCGCCAGGGACCGGGACGCGGAGGTGAGGGTGGCGACGAACACGGACCGGCCGTCCTGCCGGCCTTCGATCCGGACGGTGTCCACCGACGGGTCTGCGGTCGGCACGGTCTCGGCCTCGATCCAGCAGGGGCTGTCGAGTTCGGCGTAGCGCTCGAAGGAGACGTCCATGCCGGTGGGCAGGTACGCGCCGGCGCCGAGGGTCGCCGCCGCCGCCTGGCGCGCCGCCTCCAGGAGCACCATGCCCGGCACGTGGTCGTTCGGGCGCCGGAAGAGCGTGGGGTGGCCGGTGTTGACCCGCAGCCGCCACTGCCCCGGGCGGGTGCCGGGTGCCAGGACGACGTCCCTGGCGTGCTCGCGGCCGACCAGGTGGGGGGCCACGCCGGGCACCAGCGGGACGGGCACGCCGAGCGCGGCCATCCGCTCGCCGCGGATCCGGCGGTAGGCCTGGAGGGAGGTCGCGCGGGCCAGGGCGCCGCCGGTGGCGAGGTGGCGGCCGTCGCGGGTGAGCACCACGGTGGTGCGCAGGTTCCCGAGTCGGCCGCCACGGCTGCCGAGCTCGGTGCAGACCAGGTCCAGGTGGATGTCCGAGGAGAGGCCGTCCACGGCGAGCGCGTCGGGGTCGGCGGTGTAGTGGAGGCCCCACATGACGAACTGGTCCTCCACGGGTACCCCCAGCTCGGCGTGGGCCACGAGCATGGTGGCCTGACGTATCGTCTCGGCCACCAGTACGGGGTCGTGCCGGTCCCCGCCCACCGGAGAGAAGAAGGGATGTGCCGCAGGCCAGTGAGCCGAGACGGAGTACCGGTCGGCCCGCAGTCGCGTCCAGCCCGTGGGGATGATGTCCGCGGGGTCGGCGCGGTGCACGAACTCCCCGGGGACACGTGCCGTCGCTCCGTGTCCGTCCTGATGCATGGATACCCCTTGCGTCCCCGCGCCCCCGGGCGGTATGTCCGCCCTGCATAGAATACGTACAGCCCGGTTTTCTTTTCAATGCTTCACGTCACACGTTGAGCACCGACGGCAGGAGGCGCCTTGGCGCAGCAAGCGCGTGCAATCAAGACCCGACGGGCGATCCTGGAGGCTGCCGCGACCGTGTTCGCGGAGCGCGGTTACGAGCGGACGACCATCGGGGAGATCCTGGTGCGCGCCGGCGTGACCAAGGGGGCGCTGTACTTCCACTTCGCCTCCAAGGAAGAAGTGGCCCTCGGTGTGCTCGACGCGCAGATGCTCGACGTACCGCTGTCCCCCCGGGCGATCAAGCTCCAGGAGCTCGCGGACCAGTGCTTCCTGCTCACGCACCGCCTGCAGCACGACGCCCTCGTGCGCGCCAGCGTCGGCCTGGCCCTGGACACGGGCGCCACGGGAGTCGACCGGGTCGGCGCCTTCCAGGCGTGGATCGACGAGGTGTCGGAGATCCTGACGGCCTCGCAGGCGCGCGGAGAACTCCTCGTGCACGTGAACGTGGCGGACACGGCCAGGCTCTTCTGCGGCGCCTTCTCCGGGGTCCAGGCGATGTCCCAGATCCTGTGCGAACGCGAGGACCTGGCGCACCGGGTCTCGGTCCTCCTCCAGCACTTCATGCCGAGCATCTGCACGCCCGCACTGCTCACCAGCCTCGACCTGACCGAGGGGCGCGTGGGGCAGCTGGCCGCCGAGTACGAGGCGGAGCTGCTCCGCCGTGAGCGGAACCAGACCGGCGACACACCCGGTTAAGAGAACCGACTGCCCGGTTTCTTGAGCGCCCCGATGCGAAACGGCATCGGGGCGCTCTGGCGTCATGGCACTGAGTGTGTTTTGCTGAGGGTACTCAGTGCCACAAGCGTCTAGGGGACCACATCATGGGCAAGGACTTCGACCTTTATCGGCCCTCCGAGGAGCACGACATGCTCCGGGAGTCGGTCCGCGCGCTCGCGGAGGCGAAGATCGTTCCGTTCGCGG
>NZ_JBWKCA010000043.1:0-39354 GCF_056436715.1 Streptomyces sp. NPDC043176 | reverse complement strand
CGTTCGGCCCGAGCAGGGCGAAGACGGTGCCCTCGGGGACGGTCAGGTCGATCCCGTCGAGGACGGTCTTCTCGCCGTAGGACTTGCGCAGACCGTTCGCCGCGATGGCGGGGTGCGTCATGAGGGGTTCTCCTTGGGTTCCGGGGTGGGTCAGAGGCTGCGGGCGGTGATGTCGCCGAACGCGGTGGTGGCGTGGATGGCGAGGGCGGCGCCGGCGCCCTCGGTGTTGGCGAGGCTGTTGGAGACGCGGCCGTAGGCGGTGCCGGCGTCGAGGGTGGCGGAGGTGCCGCGGGCGGCGCCGACGGTGATGTCGCCGTGCTGGGTGTCGAGGGTGACGGTGCCGCGCTGGGCCTCGGTGACGCGCAGGGCGCCCTTCTGGGTGCGGATCTCGGCGGGGCCGCCGAGGCGGCCGACGGTGATGTCGCCGGCCTGGAGGGTGAGGCGGGCGCTCGCGGTCTCGTCGAGCTTGACGGTGGCCTGGGCGGCCTCGAAGGTGACGTCGCCGAGGCGTCCGACACCGCGCAGTTCGGCGAGGGAGGCCTTGGCGTCGACGCGGGAGCCGGCGGGCAGCTGGACGGTGATCTCGACGGAACCGGAGTTGCCGAGGAGCCGGCTCTTCGGGGCCGGGGCGGCGATCCGCAGGACGCCGTCGGCGTAGTCGACCTCGATCTGCTCGGCGGCCTTCACGTCGCGGCTCTTGGCGGCGTTGGCGGGCCGGATCTCGACGGTGGTGTCGGTCCGGTCGGCGGCGATGAACCGGATGTCGCCGGCGGGGATGTCGAGGACGGTGGCGATGGCGGCGGGGGTGGCGAACTGCTGCATGTTCCTGCTCCTTCTTCAGCGGCGGGCTCTCCGTCGGCCCGTCGTTTCTGATGAAGGAAAAGCTACGTTGCGTTCGATATTCTGGCAACGAGTTCGTTGCATAGGAACGTGGAAATTGCAGGTCAGGGCTAAGAATTCATTGCAATGGTTCTGAATGTAATGCAACATCCAGCATCTCGCTCATTGCAATGAACTGAAGGTGAACGCTATGCTGGGGCCGTCAGGAGCACACAGCGCCACGCACGCAGCACCACGAAGGAGACCGCGATGCCGGGAGGCCGACTCACCCAGCCCGAACGCCAGCAGATCGCACTCGGTCTGGCCGACGGCCTCGCGTACGCGGAGATCGCCCGGCGCCTCGACCGGCCGACCTCGACGATCACGCGCGAGGTGATGCGCAACGGTGGCCCCACCGCCTATCGCGCCGAGACCGCCCACCGCGCCACCGAGCGCCGTGCGCACCGCCGCAAGCAGCCCGCGCCCAAGGGGGCGGAGGCGCTCCCGCAGGCCCACGGTCGCGATCCGGAGGCCATGCGCGCGTACGAGGAGACGTTCACGGCCGTCATCGCGGGCTCGGGCATGCCCCCGATGATGTCCCGGGTGATGGCCTGCCTCACCCTCACGGACACGGGCAGCCTCACCGCGGCCGAACTCGTCGAACGGCTCCAGGTCAGCCCGGCGTCCATCTCCAAGGCGATCACCTTCCTGGAGACCCAGGGCTTCGTCCGCCGGGAGCGCGACGACCGCCGTCGCGACCGTTACGTCGTCGACGACGACATCTGGTACCAGTCGATGATCGCCAGCGCCCGGTCCACCGCCCAGATCGTCGAGATCGCCCGGCAGGGCGTCGGTGTCCTCGGCTCCGAGACCCCCGCCGCCGTCCGCCTCGAGAACGTCGCCCGCTTCCTCGACTTCGTCTCCGAGAGCATCATGCGCGCCGCCGAGCAGGCCCGCGACATCCTCTACGCGAAGCCGAAGCCGAAGCCGAAGTCGAAGTCGGAGACGGCGCAGGGCCAGGACGAGGGCCAGGCGCAGGACCAGAACCAGGGCCAGGACCCGGAGTAGGACTGGGGCCGGACCCGGACCCGGACCCGGACCCGGAGACGGAGGAGGACGCCGTCGGCGGGGAGCCGGCGGCGTCCTGAGGGGTCGGGTGGTCGTGGGGGGAAGGTCAGCCGACCAGGTCGAAGGTGATGTGCGGGGCCAGGGCGCGGAGGAAGGCGGGCGCGTCGAAGGCCGCGCCGGCGGAGGCCACGCCGACGGTCCTGGTCCGCCCCGTCAGGACGTGGTGCAGCGCCTCCACGGCGAGCGGTGCGCTGACGGCGTAGATGTCCCGGCCGCTCGCGACCGCGCGCCGCTCCTCGCCGCCCGAGCGGACGACGACGTCGACGAGGAAGGTCTGGGCGGAGCGTCCCCGCGCGTCGACGGCGGCGGGCGCCGGGGAGTCCGGGTCCGCCAGTTCGCGCGCCGCCTCGACGGTCATGTAGGTGCGCACCTCGGGGACGGCGAGGTGGCTGGGGACGGTGACGACGTCGGCCATGGTGAACTCGCCGATCACGGACCGGTTCCCCATCGGTTCGGGGAAGGCCCATTCCAGGGTCGGCGCGGTGTCCTCGCGGTACTGGATGCGGCCGTCGCCGAACACGATCCGGCGGCCGTCCCTGCGCTCGCGGGAGACCGTGCCCGCGGCGAGGGTTCCGGCGGTGGGGTGCCAGCCGCTCAGGCCGTAGGCGACGTGCGCCTCGTCGGCCGTCTCCCAGTCGCCCATCGCGGCGGTGACCAGCAGGTCGCCGAGGCCGCCGAAGAAGGCCATGGCGGGGACGACGAGGGTCCCCGCGGCCTTCGCGCGGTCCGCGAAGTGCGCGAACGTGTCGAGGTTGGCCTCGATCTCCGCGGCCACGTCCACGTAGGGGACGCCGGCCCGCAGCGCCGCCTCGATCAGCGGCGCCGCGGTGACGGCGAACGGTCCGGCGCAGTTGACGACGGCGTCCGCGCCGGCCAGGGCCCGGTCGAGCGCGTCCGGGTCGTCGACCGTCGCCGGCCGGACGTCGAGCCCCCCGTGCTCGGCCGCGAGGGCCTGGAGCCGGCCCGCGTCCCGCCCGGAGAGGACCGGTGTGAACCCCCGGCCCAACAGCTCCGCCACCACGAACCGCCCGGTGTGTCCGTACGCGCCGAACACCACTACCGCGTGCCCCGAAGTCATCGCTTTCTCCCGCCGTCCTCGCTGGTTCAACTGTTAACCACTTTGCCGGTGGCGGGAGTCGGCGACGAGTACCGGGAGTGCCACGCGTCGCACACTTTCGGACACGGAGTCAGCCGTGCGTGCCAGGCCTTCCGCCGGGCCGCGGCAGGCACCCCCGGGGCGGCCTCACAACGTCCCCAGCTGCGCGGGCAGCGGCGCCGAGTGGAGGACGGTCAGGCCGGAGACGGCACGGGTGAGGGCCACGTACAGCCGGCGGAGGCCGGTGCGCTCGTCCGGTTCGCCGTCGACGACGGCCGCGGGCTCGTCGAGGACCACGTAGTCGTACTCGAGGCCCTTCGCGAGGGACGCCGGGACCAGGGTCAGCCGGGAGTCGGCGGTGGTCTCCTCGCCGGGGGACAGGTAGGAGAGCCCGGCCGCGGTCAGCGCCTCCGCCAGCGGGGCGATCCGGGCGTCGGCGGCGATCAGGCCGATGGAGCCCTCGTGGGCGAGGGACTCGACGCAGGCCGCGACGACGGCCGCGTCCAGGTCCTCCGTGGGCCGTACGGCCAGCGAACCGGGGTTCTCCCGGACCGACTCGACCGCGGCGAGCCCCGGCGACATGTGCGGAAGGAGCCGCGAGGCGTACGCGATCACCTCGCGCGGCACGCGGAAACCGGCGGTCAGCTCCTCCACCACCGCCTCCGGCTTCCCCAGGTGGGCGAGCGCCTGCGCCCAACTCCCCGTCGCCCAGGGGGTGGTGCCCTGCGCGAGGTCGCCCAGGACCGTCGCGGAACCGGTCGTGCAGCGCCGCCCGACCGCCCGGTACTGCATCGGGGACAGGTCCTGCGCCTCGTCGAGGACCACGTGCCCGAGCGAGTGCGTCCGCTCGACCAGGTCCTTCGCCTCGTCGATCAGGACGGCGTCCGCCGCCGACCACTTCGCCGTCTTCACGCTGCGCGCGGGCTTCGCCCACAGCAGCAGCTTCTGTTCGTCCGTCGTGAGCAGCCCCTCGGCGTGCTCCGCCAGGAACTCGGGGTCGCTCAGGAGCCGCAGCACCAGCTTCGCGGGCTCCACCGCGGGCCAGCACTCCTTCACGACGGCCTTGACGGCGGGGTTGCGCGCCACCGCGTTCTGCACCCGGTCGTCGGGCGCCTCGCCCGCCTGCTCCATCCGCACCAGGACCGCGTGCGCGACGCGCTGCGGCAGGGCGTCACGGGCGGCCCCGTACCGGATGTCGCGGTCGATCAACTCCTGGACGATCTGCTCCAGTTCGTACGCGGGCACCCGCCAGCGGCGCGAGCCGCGCACCACCATCAGGGGCTCCTTCGGCAGCGCGATGTGCGAGCGGACCGCCCGCCGCAGCACCTCCGCCATCCGGGCGTCGCCCTTGACGACCGCCGTCGCGGCCTCGTCCGTGCCCCGCACCTCGACGTGCGCGACGAGGTCGTCGACCGTCGCCTGCTGCACCTCCAACTCGCCCAGGGCGGGCAGGACCTGCTCGATGTAGTGGAGGAAGGAACGGTTCGGCCCGATGACCAGGGTGCCGGTACGGGCCAGCCGCTCGCGGTGCGCGTACAGCAGGTACGCCACCCGGTGCAGGCCCACGGCCGTCTTGCCGGTGCCGGGACCTCCCTGCACGCAGACCGACCCCGACAGGTCGGAGCGGACGATCTCGTCCTGCTCCGGCTGGATCGTCGCCACGATGTCCCGCATCGGACCCACGCGCGGCCGCTCGATCTCGGCCTGGAGCAGCCGGCTCGTGGTCTCCAGCTCCGCCGGGTCGGACAGGTGCTCGTCCTCGTACGCGGTGAGCTCGCCGCCCGTGTACCCGAAGCGCCGCCGCAGTCCCACGTCCTGCGGGTCCCTCTTGGACGCCCGGTAGAACGGCTGCGACACCGGGGCGCGCCAGTCGATCACCATCGGGTCCCCGTCGGCGTCGTGCACGTGGCGCCGCCCGATGTAGAAGCGCTGCCCCTCCTGCGTGGTGTGCAGGTAGTCGAGGCGGCCGAAGAACAGCGGCGTCCCGGAGAGGTCGGCCAGTGCCTTGATCCGGTCCTCGATCTGCCGTCCGAGCACCAGGGAGTTCACCCAGTTCGCCGTGACGTCCTTGATGTCGAGCGCCTCGACGTCCTCGCGCATCGCGCGCAGTGCGGCACGGGACGAGGCCAGATGGGCACGTTCCCGCTGGAGCGGGTCGGATGCGGAAACGGACACGGTGAAGCCTCCGGGCAGGTGGATACGCGGACACGACAAAGTGACCGCCGGTTTCCGACCGGACGGCAGCGCTCCACGAACGGGAGGCGGGGAAGCCGGCAAGTCTAACCCCGGGTACACGACCCGGCGAACCGCTTTCCCCTAGGGGATGGCGTCCGACGTCAGGGGGACCCGGGCTCCATCCCCAGGCCGATGTGTTCGGAATGTCCGGATTCCATGATGGAGGTATGACCGCGACGACCTTCACCCTCGTGACCACCGTCCCCCGCCCCCACCGGCTCGCCACCGCCCTCCGCGCGATACGCGCCTTCGGCGGGGCCGCGGCCGCGGTCACCCTCCTCGGTGACCACGGCCCGGCCGAGGCGGGGGTCAGGGACCCCCGCCCCCGGCACGTCTCCGGCGCACGCTTCTGAGAGGCCCCCGGACCAGGCCGGACGGCGCTGAGGCTCAGGACTGCAGCAGCTCGTCCGCGTCCATGATCCGGTAGGCGTAGCCCTGTTCGGCCAGGAAGCGCTGGCGGTGCGCGGCGAAGTCCTGGTCGATGGTGTCGCGGGCGACGACCGAGTAGAAGTGCGCCTGGTGGCCGTCGGCCTTCGGGCGCAGGACGCGGCCGAGGCGCTGGGCCTCCTCCTGGCGGGAGCCGAAGGTGCCCGACACCTGGATGGCGACCGTCGCCTCGGGAAGGTCGATGGAGAAGTTCGCGACCTTGGAGACGACCAGCACGTTGATCTCGCCGTTGCGGAACGCGTCGAAGAGCTTCTCGCGCTGCGCGTTCGACGTCTCGCCCTTGATGACCGGCGCGTCGAGGTGCTCGCCGAGCTCGTCGAGCTGGTCGATGTACTGGCCGATGACGAGGATCTGCTGCCCGGCGAACTTCTTCACCAGGGCCTCCGCCACCTTCCGCTTCGTCGCGGTCGTCGCGCAGAAGCGGTACTTCTCCTCCGCCTCGGCCGTCGCGTACGCCAGCCGCTCGGAGTCGGTCAGGTTCACCCGGACCTCGACGCAGTCGGCGGGCGCGATGTACCCCTGGGCCTCGATCTCCTTCCACGGCGCGTCGAACCGCTTGGGCCCGATCAGCGAGAACACGTCCGACTCGCGCCCGTCCTCGCGGACCAGGGTCGCGGTCAGGCCGAGCCGCCGCCGGGCCTGGAGGTCCGCCGTGAACTTGAAGACCGGCGCGGGCAGCAGGTGCACCTCGTCGTAGACGATCAGGCCCCAGTCGCGGGAGTCGAACAGCTCCAGGTGCGGGTAGACGCCCTTCCGCTTCGTCGTGAGCACCTGGTACGTGGCGATGGTGACCGGCCGGATCTCCTTGCGGGTCCCGCTGTACTCGCCGATCTCGTCCTCGGTCAGCGACGTCCGCTTCACCAGCTCGTGCTTCCACTGCCGCGCCGACACGGTGTTCGTCACCAGGATCAGCGTCGTCGCCTTGGCCTGCGCCATGGCGCCCGCGCCGACCAGCGTCTTGCCCGCGCCGCAGGGCAGCACGACCACACCCGAGCCGCCGTGCCAGAAGCCGTCGACGGCCTGCTTCTGGTACGGGCGCAGGCTCCAGCCGTCCTCGGCCAGGTCGATCCGGTGCGCCTCCCCGTCGACGTACCCGGCGAGGTCCTCGGCGGGCCAGCCCAGCTTGAGGAGCGTCTGCTTGATCTGCCCGCGCTCCGACGGGTGCACGGCGACGGTGTCCGCGTCGATCCGCTCGCCGACCAGCGGCTGCACCTTCCTCGACCGGAGGATCTCCTCCAGGACGGGCCGGTCCGTGCTGGTCAGGACGAGGCCGTGCGTCGGGTGCTTGGACAGCGTCAGCCGCCCGTACCGCGCCATGGTCTCGGCGATGTCGACGAGCAGCGCGTGCGGCACGGGATACCGCGAGTACTCGACGAGCGCGTCCACCACCTGCTCGGCGTCGTGCCCGGCGGCCCGCGCGTTCCACAGCCCCAGCGGCGTCACCCGGTAGGTGTGGATGTGCTCCGGCGCCCGCTCCAGCTCCGCGAACGGCGCGATGACCCGCCGGCACGCCTCGGCGAGCTCGTGGTCGACCTCCAGGAGCAGCGTCTTGTCGCTCTGGACGATGAGTGGCCCATTCACCTGCGATCGGTCCTTCCCGGGCCGCTCCGACGACGGCCAATCCTCCAGTCTGCCTGATGGCGGCCCCGGTCGTCCCCGCCCCAGGTCAGACCTGGTCGTCGGCGAGTTCCGCCACGCCCGTGACGCGGTGCAGCGGGTACGTGCGGACCTCGTCGGCCGTGTGGTCGTAGCCGGTGACGAAACCGCCCTCGACGCGGACGGGGGCGATGACCCGCTGGCTGGCGGCGCCGTCCGCGTTGACGTAGCCGATCCAGACGGCGGAGCCGGTCATGGCGGCGGCCTGGACGGTGGCGAGGGTCTCGGCGGCGGAGGTGCGGGGGAGCGCGCCGGCGGCGCTGGCCGCGGCGGGTTCCTTGCGGACCGCCGTCGCCGCCCGGTCGCCCGCGCGGATCGCCTTCACGGCCGCGCCGAGGAGGGTGGTGTCGGGGGCGGGCGGCCCGTCGGGGACGGGGACCGGGGCCGTGCGGGGGCCGGTGCGGTAGGCGTCCGCGCGGCTGACGAGGACGTCGCCCTCCGCGGATTCGGCGGCGGGGGCGTACCCCATCGCCCGCAGCCCGGCGAGCAGCGAGGCCGGGTCGGTCTGCGCGGCGAGCACGGTCGGTGCGAGCCGGCGCAGGCCCAGGGCCTGGGAACGCCGGTCGGCCAGGATCTCGCCGAGGACGGTGTCGTCGTCGCAGCGCAGGTACGCCGACGCGGCCCCCACCTTGAGGTGACCGTGCCGCCGCGCCACGTCGTCGATCAGATAGGCGAGCGGCTGCGGCACCGGCGTACGGGAGTGCGCGGTGAGGAAGGCGTGCAGGTCGGAGGCGGTCTGCCCGGAGTCGAGCGCCCGTCGTACGGAGCCGGGCGTGAACCGGTACACCGTGGCGCCACCCTTCGACTCCACGTCCGCGAGGACGGCCAGCGCCTCGGCGAGCGGGCGCCGCAGCGGGCCGGGCGCGACGGCGGTGAGGTCGGCCTGCAGCAGGACGTGATCGACGGCCTCGGGGAGCAGCGGGGCCAGCAGGGTCGCCGCCCGCGCGGCGGCCACCGTCAGTTCGACGCCGCCGCCGTGGTCGGCCGGGGTCGCCGCCTCCGCGAGCGGCAGGTTGAGGAGCGCGCGGGCGTGCGCCGACAGGGCGCCGCGGCCGGTGAGCCCGAGCAGTTCGGCCTCGGCGAGCGTCCAGCGCGCGAGCCGCGACCTGAGGTCGGCGGGGGCCTGCGGTCCGGGTCGCGTGCCGTCCGCCGCGTCGCGCGTGGACGTGCCGTGGCCGCCGGGGGCGGAAGCGCCCGCCTGGCCGGTCGTCGGGCGGGGCGGGCCGGCCGGGGCCGCGCCCCGCAGCGGACGTTCCCAGCGGAGCCGGGCGAACAGCGTCTCGGGTTCGGCGGCGGCGCCCGGCGGGAGCGTCGCGAGGAGTTCGAGGACCCGGTGCCGGACCTCGGGGGCGGCCGCCCGGTCCAGGTCGGGGCCGAGGGCGGCGAGCGTGCGGCCCTTCGCGTCCTGGTCGCCGACCAGACCGGGCGTGCGGGTCGCCGTGAGCCAGGGGGTGACGATGCGGGCCCAGCGTTCGGCGGGCGGCAGGTCGAGCCAGTCGTCGTAGGCGGGCGTCGGCGCGTACCGCTCGTCGGCCTCGCCGTCCGAGGCGAGCAGCCCCGCCCCGAAGGCGAGCTCCAGCCAGAACGCGGCGGTCTCCTCCGTCACGTCCAGGGCCGCCGCGGTCCGCTTGAGGTCCCGTACGGCGAGCCCGCCCGCGCGCAGGACCGGCGGGCCGCCCTGGTCCCAGGACTTCAGCAGCTCCTCGACGGTCGCGAGCGCCGCGTGCGCCTGCCCGGCGGCGGCGCTGTCCACGACCTGGGGGCGGTACTCGCGCAGCACCGCCGGCTCCGGCGCCACCGGCTCCGGAACCCGGTGCGCCCGCCCGCCCCGCAGGTGCAGCGCCACCTCGCGCGGCAGCACCATCGTCCGCGGCGACACCGGCAGCAGCAGCCCCCGGTCGCGCAGCCAGCGCACCGGCGGCGCCGGGTTCGCCGTCACCTCGCCGTACGGCGGACCCCACACCAGCCGGTCCAGCACGGTCAGCGCCTCCGGAGCCGCCGTGTCGAGCAGCTCGTCCATCCGCGCCCGGTCGGTGAACAGCTCCGTGAGGGCCGCCACCGCCGACACCGGGTCGTGCGTCGCCGGCAGCCCGGCCGCCGCGATGATCTCCTGCACCCGCCCCGGCGACATCCCGGCCGTCGCCTCCGCGACCGTCGGCCCGAGCCCCGTCGGCGACGGATGCTGCGCCGACGGCGCGAGCAGCTCCCGCGCCGTCCGCACGAGCCGCAGCCGGTCGTCCTCGCCCCACACCAGTGCCTGCTCGCGCAGCAGCGCCACCGCGCCCGGCAGCGCCGCCTCGATCTCCGCGTCGTCCTCGTCGCCGGTGAGCAGCGCCAGGAGCACGGGGTACGGGGTCGGGTCCGGCGCCACCGCGAGTGCTTCGGCCGCCTGGAGGGCGAACCGGTCGAGCCGCTCCAGGGCCCGCACCACCGAGCCCCGCGTGCCGGCCCGCGTCGCCAACTGCGTCAGGTCGTTCGGGACCGGGTTCAGCAGGTCGGGCCGGGCGCGCAGCAGCGCGACCAGCCCGTCGTCGCCCCGCGCCCGCAGCGCCTCCGCGAGCGTGCGCGGCGCGCCGCCGGTGCCAGTTGCCTCGGGCACGTGCGCCTCCCGGTCGAGCTCACCGATCCCCATCCGCCCCACGTTAGCCCCAATCCGTACGCCTGAGCCCGCCACGCAGGCGCTAACGTCGCCCCGTACCGGGCGAACCGGCCATGGAGGGGGCACTGTGGGCATCGAGAGCGACCGGCTGGTCTACGACTATCTGAGCCGGGTCGGGGACCTGGCGCAGCAACAGCACCTCCCCGCGAGCGACCGCATGCGCCTCGTCTCCGGCCTCCGCGACGAGATCGACCGCCGCCGCGCCACCCACGGCGAGGAGAGCCCGGCCGCCGTCCGCGGCATCCTCGGCTCCCTGGGCACGCCCGACGAGGTGGTCACCCGCGCCGGGGCCCCGGACCCGTCGTCCCCGGCCGAGCGCCCCGTCCCGAGGCCCCGCCCGGCCGACGACACGGCCCCGGGCACCCGCACCGGCGGCCGCGGACGGCCGGGAGCGGGCCGCGGCACCGACGACGCGCCGGGCAGGCGGCAGGGAGCGGGCCGCGGCACCGACGACGCGCCGGGCAGGCGGCAGGGAGCGGGCCGCCGCACCGACGGCACCCCCGGCGCCGGCGCGTCAGGCCCGGCCGCGACGGGCCCCACCACGTCCGGCCCGGCCGCCCCCGGCCCCACCGCGTCCCGCACCGGCGCCCCCGCCTCCCGCACCCCCCGTCCCGGCGCGGCGGAACCCGACTGGTGGCGCAAGACGGATGACGGCGATCCCGACCGGCCCCCGTTGTTCTCCGGCGGGCTCGAACGGCCCGACCTCTTCGCGCCGCCCGTCGAGGAGGACGACGAGGAGGCCACCGAGGAGCCCGCTCCGGCGCGCCGTCGCCTCCTCGCACGGGTCCTGCGGCGGCGCAAGGACGCCGCGCCCGCCGTCGACGAGGAGCCGGAGGCCGGGGCCGGGCCCGTCGCGAGGCCCCGCCTCCGCCTCGGCAACCCCTTCGTCGTCCTCGCCGCGCTGCTCCTGCTCGGCGGCGCCGTCCTCGGCTCGCTCGTCGCGCTGGCCGCCGGCTGGCTCCTCGCGTACGCCTCCCGCCGTCTCACCCCCGCCGAGGCCAAGGCCGCCGTCCTCGTGATCCCCGGCCTCGCCGCCACGGCCGCAGCCGTCTGGCTCTGGGGCCGCGTCGGAGGTCGCTGGGGCACCCCGGTCGCACCGGGCGGCGAGGCCCTCGGCGCGGCGATCTCGGAGACCTGGCCGTGGACCCTCAAGGGCGCGGCCGTCGCCTCGGCCCTCTTCCTGCTCTGGCGCTCCCGCAGACACTGAGGGACGGCCGGACGGGGCCCGGGCCTCCCCGGAAAGCCCGCCCGGCACGGCCCTACCGGGCGGGGGCCGCCTCCACGGCCTCGTCCGCGTGCCACGGCGCTCCCGGCACGACCAGCGGTGATCCCGTCACCGGGTCGGGCACGACGACGGAGTCCAGGCCGAAGACGTCCCGTACGAGCTCCGCCGTGACGATCTCCGACGGCGGGCCCTCGGCGACGACCCGGCCGTCCTTCATGGCGACGAGGTGGTCGGCGTAGCGGGCGGCCTGGTTCAGGTCGTGGAGGACGAGGACGACGGTGCGCCCGCGGAGCCGGTTGAGGCGGCGGACCAGGTCGAGGACCTCGACCTGGTGGGAGATGTCCAGGTAGGTGGTGGGCTCGTCGAGCAGGAGGAGGTCGGTCTCCTGCGCGAGGGCCATCGCGATCCACACCCGCTGCCGCTGGCCGCCGGACAGCTCGTCCACGGAGCGGTCGGCGAGGGCCGTCACGTCCGTACGGGCCATGGCGTCCACGACCGCCCGCTCGTCCTCCTCCGACCACTGCTTCCACCAGGCCTGGTGCGGCTGGCGGCCCCGGGAGACGAGGTCGGCGACGGTGATCGCCTCGGGGGCGACGGGCGTCTGCGGCAGCAGCCCGATGGAGCGGGCGATCCGCTTGGTGGGGAGCTTCGCCAGCTCCTCGCCGTCGAGGAGGACCGCGCCGCCCGCCGGCTTGAGTAGCCGGCCGAGCGCCCGCAGGGTGGTCGACTTGCCGCAGGCGTTGGGGCCGACGATCACCGTCACCCGGCCGTCGGGGATCGCGAGGTCGAGCGCGTCGACGACGGTCCGGTCCTCGTAGGCGAGCGTCAGCCCGCGCGCGGTCAGCCTGCTGCTCACGCGTTACCTCCTGCGGTGCGGCTCCGGACGATGAGCCAGATCAGATACGGGGCGCCGACCGCCGCCGTGAGGACGCCCACGGGCAGTTCGACGGGGGAGAACAGCCGTCGGCCGAGCAGGTCGGCGACGACCACGACCACCGCGCCCGCGAGGGCGGAGCACAGCAGCGGGATCTGGGCCGTCCTCGTCATGCGGCGGGCGATCTGCGGGGCGAGCAGCGCCACGAAGTCGACCGGCCCCGCGACGCCCGTCGCCACCGACGCGAGGACGACGCCGACGGCCACGAGCCCGAGCCGGACCCGTCCGAGCCGTACGCCGAGCGCGGTCGCCGTGTCGTCGTCCAGGGACACCGTCCGCTGCGCGCGGGCCGCCCAGAGCACGGCGGGCAGCATCAGGAGCAGCGTCCAGCGGATCGGCGCGGACTCGTCCCAGCCGCGCCCGTTGAGGGAGCCCGTCATCCAGATCTGGGCCTGCTGGGCGACGAGGTAGTCGCCCTTCGTCATGAAGAGGGTGATCAGGGACCGCAGGGCGATCGCGATGCCGATGCCGATGAGCACGAAGCGGGTCGCGTGCAGCCCGCCGCGCCAGGCGAAGGCGTACACGAGCGCGGCGGCGGCGATGCCGCCCGCGATCGACAGGTACGGCAGGACGGCGTACGAGGTGAGGCCGAAGGTCATCGCGGCGACGGTGACCGCACCGGCGCCCTGGCTGATGCCGATGATGTCGGGGCTGGCGAGCGGATTGCGGGCCACGGTCTGGACGAGCGCGCCCGCGATGCCGAAGGCGGCGCCCACGGCGAGGGCGACGACGAGCCGCGGCTCGCGCAGCTCCTCCACCACGAACGCGGACGGCGACGGCTGCCCGAGGAGGATCCGTACGACCTCCGAGGGGGCGACGGACCGCTCGCCGACGCACAGGTACGCCACCGAGGCCGCCACCAGGACCAGCAGCAGGGCGCCGGCGACGACGGCCGAGCGCCGGTGGACGAGGAAGGAGCCCTTCCCGGCGCGCACGAGCCCGTACCCGGCGGGACGGACGCCGGAGCGGACGCCGGGACGGGTCCCGGAGGAGACGGGGGCGGTCATGCCGGCACCGCCTTCCGGCGCACCAGGGTCACCAGGAACGGCACGCCGATCAGGGCGGTCGTCACCCCGGCCGGGACCTCGCCCGGCGGGAACACCACCCGGCCGGCCACATCGGCCACGAGCAGCATCACGGGACCGATCAGCGCGGCCATCGGCAGCACCCACCGGTGGTCGGAGCCGACCACGGCCCGCGCGATGTGGGGCACGGCGAGGCCGACGAAGGCGACGGGCCCGGCGGCGGCCACGGCCGCGCCGGTCAGGACCGTCGCACCGAGCCCGCCGACGATCCGGACGGTCGCGACCCGCTGCCCGAGGCCCTTGGCGACGTCCTCGCCGAGCGCGAGCGCGTCGAGGCCGCGCGCCACGGAGAGCACGAGGGCCGCGCCCAGCAGCAGGAAGGGCCAGATCTGACCGACGAGCGCGGCGTCGCGCCCGTCGAGCGAGCCGATCTGCCAGAACCGGAACTCGTCGAGCGCCGACGCCTTCGTGGTGAGGACGCCGGTGGTGACGGACAGCAGCAGCGCGTTGATCGCGGCCCCGCCGAGCGCCAGCTTCACGGGCGTCGCGCCGCCGCGCCCCCCGGACGCGATCGCGTGGACGGCGACGGAGGCGAGCGCGGCCCCGGCGAAGGCGAACCACACGTACCCGGAGAGGTCGCGCACCCCGAGGAAGGCGATCGCGAGGACGACGGCCACCGACGAGCCCTGGCTGATGCCGAGGATGCCGGGGTCGGCGATCGGGTTGCGGGTGATGCCCTGGAGGGCGGTCCCGGCGAGCGCGAGCGCCGCGCCGGCCATCAGCCCGATGAGGGTGCGGGGCACCCGGAGCTGCCGTACGACCTCGGCGTCGGGACTCGTACCGCCGTGCAGCAGGGCGTCGAACACGGTCGACGGCGCGATCGCCCGGGCCCCCACGGCGAGGCTGAGGAGCACGGCGAGGAGCAGGGCGACGACGGCCGCCGAGGTCGCGAGGACCCGTCTGGAGGGGAAAGCGGCTGGCATGCGGGCGCCCATCGGGGGAGTACGGGTTCGGTAAGGCTTGGCTCAGTGTAAGCAGCACCCATATTCGGACAGCCGGGGCCCGAAGTCCTTCAGAATGGCCCCATGACGACCACGCCACCTCAGCAGCTCACCGTCGGCTTCGACCTCGACCTGACCCTGCTCGACACCCGTCCGGGCATCAAGGCGGCCTGGCTCGCCTTCTCCGCCGAGACGGGCGTCCCCGTCGACGCCGACCTCGTCGTCAGCCGCCTCGGGCCGCCCCTGGAGCAGGAGATCGCGCACTGGTTCCCCGCGGACCGGGTCACCGAGATGACCGCCCGCTACCGCGCCCTCTACCCCACGTACGCGATCGAGCCCACCTTCCCCATGCCCGGTGCCCGGGACGCCGTCGACGCCGTCCGCGAGGCCGGCGGCCGCACCGTCGTCGTCACCGCCAAGAACGGCCCGCACGCCGAACTGCACCTCGAGCACCTCGGCATCGAGCCCGACGCGGTCGTCGGCGGCCTGTGGGCCGAGGGCAAGGCGGAGGCCCTGCGCGCCCACGGCGCCCAGGTGTACGTCGGCGACCACGTCGGCGACGTCCGCGGCGCGGCGACCGCCGGCGCCGTCTCGGTGGCCGTGGCCACCGGCCCCTGCAGCCCCGAGGAGCTCCGGGAGGCCGGCGCGGACGTGGTCCTCACGGACCTGACGGACTTCCGCGCCTGGTGGGAGGCCTACCGCGGCTGAGCCGCCGCGACCGAACCCTCCCGGGCCTGCCGCCGCTGGGCCGCGATCGACCGCAGCACCCCGGCGGCGGCGACCAGGAATCCGACGCCCATGAGCATCGAGACCGTGTACGCCACCGTCGGGAACGGCTCGCTCCCGAGGAACAGCGGAGCCACCGTGACCAGCGTCGCCACCGCGCCGATGGCGAACAGCACGACACCGGCCTTCACGAGGCCGTCACCGGGGGCACTGTCGTTCACCGGCACGGCGGGGGTTTCACTACGCATCCGGCCAGGGTAGTTCCCAGGCCGGAGGAACACTCCGGCGACGTCTTGGCAGCGGTCCCCGGAGCACTAGCCTTGGTGTCGGCGGGTCGGACGGCCCGCCGTTCGCCATCCCCAGCGACGAGTACGAGGACGAGGACGGACGTGCCTACCGGCAAGGTCAAATGGTTCAACAGCGAGAAGGGCTTCGGCTTTCTCTCCCGCGACGACGGCGGCGACGTCTTCGTCCACTCGTCGGTGCTCCCCGCCGGAGTCGACGCACTGAAGCCGGGACAGCGGGTGGAGTTCGGCGTGGTCGCCGGTCAGCGCGGCGACCAGGCCCTGTCCGTCGCCATCCTCGACCCCACCCCGTCGGTCGCCGCGGCCCAGCGCCGCAAGCCCGACGAACTGGCGTCGATCGTGCAGGACCTCACGACGCTCCTGGAGAACATCACGCCCGCGCTGGAGCGCGGCCGCTACCCCGAGAAGACCCAGGGCAAGAAGATCGCCGGCCTGCTCCGCGCGGTGGCGGACCAGCTCGACGTCTAGCCCGTCCCCCGGGGGCTACGGGAACGACAGCGCGTCCGGTGCGAGGGGCGGTACGAGCCCCTCGGCCGCGGCGCGGGTGAGCAGCCCGCGGACCGCCGCGTAGCCGTGCTCGCCCAGGTCGGCGGTGAACTCGTTGACGTAGAGGCCGATGTGCTGGTCGGCGACCTTCGGGTCCATCTCCTGCGCGTGCTCCAGGACGTACGGACGGGAGGCCTCCGGGTCGTCCCACGCCATCCGCACGGACGTACGGGCGGCCTCGGCGAGCCTCAGCAGGGTCTCCGCGCCCAGCGAGCGCCGGGCGACGATCGCGCCCAGCGGGATCGGCAGCCCGGTCGTCGACTCCCAGTGCTCGCCCATGTCGGCGAGGCAGTGCAGGCCGTAGTTCCGGTACGTGAAACGGGCCTCGTGGATGACGAGCCCCGCGTCGACCTTGCCGTCCCGCACCGCGGGCATGATCTCGTGGAACGGCATCACGACGACGTCCCCGACCCCGCCCGGCACGGACTCCGCCGCCCACAGCCGGAAGAGCAGGTACGCCGTCGAACGCTCGCTCGGCACCGCGACCGTCTTCCCGGCGAGGTCCGCGCCCGACCCGGCCTCCCGGGTCAGGACGAGCGGCCCGCAGCCCCGGCCGAGGGCCCCGCCGCAGGGCAGCAGCGCGTACTCGTCGAGGATCCACGGCAGCACGGCGTACGACACCTTCAGGACGTCGTGGTCGTCGGTGCCGCCCTCCGCCCAGCCGTTGGTGACGTCGATGTCGGCGAAGGTCACGTCGAGCCGGGGCGCGCCGGCGACCCGGCCGTGTGCCCAGGCGTCGAAGACGAACGTGTCGTTGGGGCAGGGCGAGTAGGCGATCTTCAGCTTGGTCACGACGGCTCCACGAGGACGGTGCTGCTGAGCAGCGCGAAGGCGCGCCGGAGCGCGTCCAGGGCCTCTCCGATGCGCCAGGAGGCGCGGTCGCGCGGCCCGACGGCGTTCGACACGCCCCGGACCTCCAGGACGGGCACGCCGTACGCGGCGGCGGCCTCGGCGACGCCGAAGCCCTCCATCGCCTCGGCGGCGGCCCCGGGGTGCCGCTCCGCGAGCGCGGCGGCGCGCCCGGCGGTGCCGGTGACGGTGGAGACGGTGAGGACGGGCCCCACGGTGTGCGCGACGCCTCCGGCGGCGAGGGCGGCGGCGACACGGCCGGTCAGCGCCTCGGGCACGGGGTGCGCGGACCGCCCGAAGCCGAGCTCCTCGACGGTCAGGTACCCGTCGGGCGTCTCGGCCCCGAGGTCCGCCGCCACGACGGCCCCGGAGACCACGACGGTCCCGAGCGGTGCCACGGGCGGGAACCCGCCGGCGATGCCGGCGGAGACGACGAGGCCGTAGCCGCCGTCCGCGTCCAGGAGGGACGCGGACGCCAGGGCCGTTCCCGTGGCGGCGGCGACGGCGGCGGGGCCGACCCCGCCGACCAGGACGTCGGCGCGGAGGGAACCGCCGGTGTGACGGCGCAGCGCGAAGCCCCCCGGCAGCGGGAGGTGCTCAGGGCCGTCGAGACCGCCGAGGCCGAGACCGGCGGACACGGAGTCCGCCTCCGCCGCCACGGCCGTCACGATCAGGATCCGGTGGACCACCGGCTGATCAGGATTCCTTCTTCAGCTGGAAGTGCCAGATGCCGGTCAGGGTCTTGCCGGTGTTCTCGACGATGGTCACCTGGGTCTTGTCGGTGGCCTCGCCGGTCTGGGACGAGAAGAAGGCGCTGGCCGGAATGGTCCGGTACGTCTTCTTGTACGGCTCGGGCTCGGCCTGCTGGCCACCGAGGAAGATCGTCCAGCCGCGGTCCGCGATCTCCGGGTCCACGCCGAAGCGGATCTTGTCGTCCATCGCCACGGTGATGGACTTCTCGGCCTTCTTGTTGAGGCACTGCTGGATCTGCGACTCCTTGATGGGGTCGCCGTTGTTGTAGCAGGCGGCCTCGGAGTGGACCGATTCGGTCCCGACCGTCACGGTCGCGATCGGAGTCGGCTTGTCGCAGGCGGAGAGTACGAGGAGCCCGGCGGAGACGGCCCCGAGGGCGACGGCGGCCCGGCGGCGCGAGCCGGAGAAGAACGCAACGGTCATGAGCCGAAGGCTATCGGGCCGTCGCTTCCGCGCCACGCGGGGGTACGGCGTGCCGCCCCCCGACACCCCCGCGGGCCCTACGCCACCCGCTCCTTTGGCTGGCCCTTGGGGCCGGGGCGGCGCGCCGCGCCGAGCAGGCCGCGGACCGCGAGGGCCGCGCCCACGGCGAGGATCCCGGCCGCCACGGCCATGCCGAGGGTGCCGTTCAGGGGCAGGGCGATGCCGATCCCGCCGCCCACCACCCACGCCATCTGCAGCGCCGTCTCGGACCGCGCGAACGCCGAGGTCCGCACCACCTCCGGCACGTCCCGCTGGATCAGCGCGTCGAGGGACAGCTTCGACAGGGCCTGGGTGAGACCCGCGATCGCGACCAGCACGGCGACCATCAGGCCGCCGAAGAAGATCGCCGCGCAGACGGCCGTACCGAGCACGATGCTGATCATGGTGGCGATGATCACTTCCGGGCCGTGGCCCCGGTCCCGGAGCAGCGAGCCCGCCGCCGTGCCGCACGCGTTCCCCACGCCCGCCGCGACGCCCACGATCCCCAGCGACACGGCCGCGCTCTGCCCCGACAGCGGATGCTCACGCAGCAGGAACGCCAGGAAGAAGATCAGGAAACCCGACAGCATGCGCTGCGCCGCGTTCGCCTGCAGACCGTGCAGCACCGACGGGCCGACCGTTCGCAGACTCGGCTTCCGCTCGCCGTGCGTCAGCAGGTGCGCCCGCCCCTCGCCCTTCGCCGAGTCCACCTTCCGCGGCATCCGCAGCGCCCAGAACGCGCCCAGCAGGAACAGCGCGCACGCCCCGTACAGCGGCCAGCCGGAACCGACCATCTGGAGCCCCGCCCCGATGGGCGCGGCGATCCCGGTGGCGAGCAGCCCCGCCAGGGTGACCCGCGAGTTCGCCTTCACCAGGGAGAAGTTCGGTGGCAGCAGCCGCGGCACCACCGCGCTGCGCACCACCCCGTACGCCTTCGACGCCACCAGGACCCCGAGCGCCGCCGGATACAGCTCCAGGCCGCCCGTCGCCACCGCCCCCGACATCATGATCGCCAGGACCGCGCGGGTCAGCATCGCGCCCGCCATCGCCGCGCGCCGCCCGTGCGGCAGGCGGTCCAGGAGCGGCCCGATCACCGGCGCGAGGAGCGTGAAGGGGGCCATCGTGACGGCCAGGTAGAGGGCGACCCGGCCGCGGGCCTCGTCCGTGGGCACCGAGAAGAACACCGTGGACGCCAGCGCCACGGTGATCATGACGTCGCCGGCGCCGTTCACGGCGTGCAGCTCGATCAGCTTCCCGAGCCCCGACTCGCCCGCCCCATGGGCGTGCGTGGCCCTCCGGATCCCCTTCGCCGTCCCCGTGAACGGCAGGTGCAAGGCACGCCCGACCGCCCGGCCCGCTCGGCGGAGCGGTCCGGCATGATCTTCGGATCGTGCGCGAGACCGTGCGGCTGCCACTCCGTCATAGTGCCCCACGCACACCCCGGACGAACCGTGCCACGACGGCGAAGCCCCCACGGAACCACCCCGATCCGGCCGCCCACGGGACCGCGGGCGCGCTCGTGAACCGTTCTCGTCCGGGGTCGCGGGCGGTTCGTGAACCGTTCTCGTCCGGAGTCGCCGGCGGTTCGTGAAGTGTTCTCGTGCGGAGTCGCCGACGGTTCGTGAAGTGTTTTCGTACGGGGTCACGGGCCACCCGCGAACCGCTCTCGTACGGAGCCGCCGGCGGTTCGTGAACCGTTCTCGTACGGGGCCACGGGCCGTGCGTGACCGGTCGCGTACCCGGTCGCGGGCGGTTCGCGGGCCGGTGCCGTACGGGCCCGCCGGCCGTCCGGGAGCCCGTTCGTACGGACCCGCGGGCGTCCGCGATCCGGGCCACTTGGGGCGGGCAGGTGGGCGGAGGCCCGGGAACGGGGTAGCGTGCGTAGCGCGTCACCGGCGGAAGCTCTCGGCCGCGCGCCTCTTCGGCATCCCGCAGAATGGATGACGTTAGGTGTGCCCGAGACAAGCGAGATCAAGTCGGGTGCGCGGACGTCGATGCGGCCCACAGGTCCGCTCCGCCCGCCGCCCGTGGCTTCGCTCCCGCCCCTCGGCCGGCGCACCCGTGAGACGGCGTAGGAGAGAAGCGAGACCTGTGAGTGCTGCGACGACGCGAAGCGGTACCCCGCGTACCCCGCGAGCCACGCGTACCCCCGACCGCCTGTGCGCCGAGGCCGTAGACCTCGCGCGAGAGGCCGCCGAGGAAGCGGCCGCGCCCGGCATCGTGGGCGCGCACGTCGAGGTGGTCGCGGAGGGCGACCGCGTCGTCACGCACTACTTCGAGTCCAAGGAGCCCGGCTACCGGGGCTGGCGCTGGGCCGTGACCGTCACCCGCGCCTCCCGCGCCAAGAACGTCACCCTCGACGAAACCGTCCTGCTGCCCGGCTCCGACGCCCTCCTCGCGCCCGAGTGGGTGCCGTGGAGCGAGCGGCTCCGGCCCGGCGACATGGGCCCCGGCGACCTCCTTCCCACCGAGCAGGACGACCTGCGCCTGGAGCCCGGCTACTCCGGCGAGGACGTCCCGCCGCCGAACTCCGTCGTCTCCGGGGAACTGGCGGACCACCTCGACGCCGAGGACGCCGAGATCGTCACCCGTACCCCCTCGCGGGGCGCGATCGCCGCGGTCGCCGAGGAGCTCGGCATGCGCCGCGCCCGGGTGCTGTCCCGCTACGGCCTCCACACGGCCGCCGACCGCTGGGACGAGGCCTTCGGCGCCAGGACGCCGATGGCCCAGGCGGCCCCCGCCTCCTGCGAGTCCTGCGCCTTCCTGGTGCCGCTGGCCGGCTCCCTCAAGCAGGCCTTCGGCATCTGCGCCAACGAGTTCGCCCCGGCGGACGGCCGCGTCGTCTCCCTCGACTACGGCTGCGGAGGCCACTCCGAAGCGGCGGTCATGCCGAAGCCCCCGCGCCCCGCGCCCCCGGTCCTCGACTCCATGGCCGCCGACGCCTTCCCCCTCCGCCCCGCCAAGGACTCCGGCTCCACCACCGAACCGGACGCCGCCTACGAGGACCTCGGCCACTCCTAGGGGCGTCCTGCCGATCGTGCCGGACTCGCGGGGCTCCCTGATCCGGCCTGATCGACAAGGCACCCCCCAGGGGGCCGACCGGGCGAGCCACCCTCCGGCGCCCCCTGGTCAACACGGCTCGTACGGGCTCCCCGGCATGTGCTTCCGCGCGCCCCGGGGCCCTGACGTGCCCCGGCGTTCGGGGCACCGCGGAGCGCGGTACCTTCGGGCCCCGGACCCTAGGGCCCGGCACCACCGCCCGCAGAACCGCCCCGCAGAGTGGAGTCAGACGTGAGCGTCAGCGTCCGGACGACGACCGACGGAACCGACCCCTTCGGCACCGCACGGCTGCGGCGGGGCGTGCTCGACGCCTGGGGCGCCTCCCCCGCCCGCTTCCGCGAGGACGCGAACGCCGAAGAGGACCTCGCGCTCGGCGGCTACCGCGACCGCCTCGTCGTGGAACTCGCGCAGAACGCCGCCGACGCCGCCCGCCGCGCAGGCGTCACCGGCCGCCTCCGCCTCACGCTCCACCCGGCCGACCACGAGGGTCCCGCCGCCCTCGCCGCCGCCAACACCGGAGCCCCGCTCGACGCGGCGGGCGCCGAATCGCTGTCGACGCTCCGCGCCTCCGCCAAGCGGGAGCAGGGCACCGGCGCCGTCGGCCGCTTCGGCGTCGGCTTCGCCGCCGTCCTCGCCGTGAGCGACGAGCCCGCCGTCCTCGGCCGCCACGGCGGCGTCCGCTGGTCCCTCGCCGAAGCCCGCGAGCTCGCCGCCGAGGCCGCCCGGTACAGCCCGGGCCTCGGCGACGAACTGCGCCGCCGCGACGGCCACGTACCCCTCCTGCGGCTCCCGCTGCCCGCCGAGGGCACCGCACCCGACGGCTACGACACCGTCGTCGTCCTGCCCCTGCGGGACGCCGCCGCCCAGGACCTCGCCGAACGCCTCCTCGGCTCCGTCGACGACGCCCTGCTCCTCACGCTCCCCGGCCTCGCCGAGATCGTCGTCGAGACCGCCGACGGCGTCCGGACCCTCCGCCGCTCCGAGGACGACGGCTACGTCCGCATCGACGACACCGCCACCGGCACCCACCGCTGGCGGACCGTCACCCACGGCGGCCCCATCGAGCCCGACCTTCTCAAGGACCGCCCCGTCGAGGAACGCCTCCGCCCCCACTGGTCCGTCACCTGGGCGGTACCCGTGGACGGCGAAGGCGCCCCCCGCTACCCCCGTACGACCCCCGTCGTGCACGCCCCCACCCCCACCGACGAACCCCTCGGCATCCCCGCCCTGCTCATCGCGTCCCTGCCGCTCGACACCGCCCGCCGGCACCCCGCGCCCGGCCCGCTCACCGACTTCCTGGTGCAGCGCGCGGCCGACGCGTACGCCGAACTCCTCGCCGCCTGGCACCCGGTGACGACCGCCACGCTCGACCTCGTGCCCGGCCCGCTCGGCAAGGGCCCGCTCGACGGAGCCCTGCGCGAGGCGATCCTGGACCGGCTGCCCCGGGTCGCGTTCCTCGCCCCCGCCGTCCCCTCCGAGGACCTGCCCGCGCTCCGCCCCATCGAGGCCGAGGTCGCGGAGGGCGCCGGCGCCGACACCGTCGCCGTCCTCGCCGAGGTCTTCCCGACCCTCCTCCCCGCCGGCCTCGAACGCCGCCCCGAACTCCGCACCCTCGGCATCGGCCGCGTCCCCCTCACCGAGGCCATCGACCGCCTCGCCGGTGTCGACCGGGCCCCGAGCTGGTGGTGGCGCCTCTACGACTCCCTCGCCGGCGTCGACCCCGACCGCCTCACCGGCCTCCCCGTACCGCTCGCCGAGACCGCCGACGGCGCCCGCGTCCGCACCACGATCGGACCCCGGCAGGTCCTCCTCCCGCAGGACCGCACCCCCGCCGAACTCACCCGCCTCGGCCTCAAGGTCGCCCACCCCGAGGCCGCCCACCCGCTCCTGGAGAAGCTGGGCGCCCTGCCCGCCACGCCCCGCGCGGTCCTGACGACCCCGCAGGTACGGGCCGCGGTCGCCGCCTCCCTCGACGACGGCGACATCTGGGACGAGGACGCCGACACCCTCGACGCCGAGGAACTCGCCGACACCGTCCTCGCCCTGGTCCGCGACGCGGAACTCGACCCGGGCGACGAGCCCTGGCTCGGCGCCCTCGCCCTCCCCGACGAGGACGGCGAACTCTCCCCGGCCGGCGAACTCGTCCTCCCCGGATCGCCCTTCGCCGCCGTCATGCGCCCCGACGAACTCGCCTACGTCGACTCCGAACTGGCCGCCCGCTGGGGCGAACGCCCGCTCGCCGCCTGCGGCGTCCTCGCCACCTTCGCCCTCGTCCGCGCCAACGACCTGGTCCTCGACCCCGACGAGGTCGAACCCCGAGAGAGCGACTACCCGGAGCCCGACGACGCCGGTCTCCTCGACGCCGTCGACGTGTGGTGCGAGGACGTCCTCGACCGGCTGCCGCCGACCCACGTGCCGCCGGTCGCCACCGAGATCGTCGCCGTACGCGACCTCGACCTCGTCGACGACGACTGCTGGCCCCAGGCCCTCGCGCTCCTCGCGCAGCCGCCCCTCCGCGACGCCCTCACCCAGCCCGTACGCATCCTGCTCCCGGACGGCACCACCGAGACCGTCCGCCCGTACACCGCCTGGTGGCTCCGCGACCACCCCGTCCTCGACGGCCGCCGCCCCGCCGGCCTCCGCGCCGAGGGCTCCGACCCCCTCCTCGCCGGACTCTACGACTCCGCCGACGCCACCGGCTTCGACGACGAACAGGTCCTCCGCGCCCTCGGCGTCCGCACCTCCGTCGCCGCCCTCCTCGACGAACCCGGCGGCGCCGCCGAACTCCTCACCCGCCTGGCGGACCCCTCCCGCGAGGTCACCACCGTCCAACTCCACGCCCTCTACACGGCCCTCGCCGACCTCGACCCCGAACAGGTCACCCTCCCCGACGAGCTCCGCGCCGTCGTCGACGGCACCCTCGTCGTCGTCGACGCGTCCGAAGCCCTCGTCGCCGACGCCCCCGACCTCCTCCCCCTCGCCGCCGGCCTGCCCCTCCTCCCCGTCGCCCCCTCCCGCGCCGCCGACCTCGCCGACCTCTTCCAGGTCCGCCGCCTCAGCGAAGCCGTCGAGGCCGAAGTCACCACCGTCGGCGAGGAACACGACGTCCCCCCGGCCGTCCACGCCCTCCTCGGCCCCGCCACCCCCGCCTCCTACATCGAGCACGACGAACTCCGCGCCGCCGGCACCGAACTCCACTGGCGCCACACCCCCGACGGCGTCCTCCACGCCTCCACCCTCGAAGGCGTAGCCGCCGGCCTCGCCTGGGCCGCCGGCCAATGGCCCCGCCGCTTCGAAGTGGCCGCCCTCCTCGAAGACCCCTCCCGCACCACGGAACTGGCCAGGGACCGCTGGTTCGACTGACCGGTCACGGGCCTCCCCTCACGAGGGAGGCCCGTCGTGAGCGACGCCTTACGTCAGGACCCACCGGGGCGCGCCGGGCCACGCCCCGGTCCTGCTCGACGCCCTGTAAAGCCCCGGGAAAGAAACCACCCAAGCCGCCCCTCCCACTCCCCAACTCCCTTGCACACTCGATCGGGTGAAGGGGTGTCCGGAACGCGGACGAGTGGGGGTGAGCGTGCGCTACGGTCGGCCGTAATAGCGGCATATGACAAATTGGCCCCCGCAGGGACGGACATCCCGGCGAGGGCCTAGCAACCAGGAAGTAGCGCTTCCCAATGGCTGATCCGCAGTCTAACGCGGCCCTGTCCGCACGCCCGGTACCGTTCGAGATTCCCGTCGACGCGCCTCGCTCCGGGGTGATTCGCGTACGGCACCGGCACAACGGCCGGTTCACGGTCGTCGGGAACCACTTGGCCCAGCATCCAGGACTCTCGGCTGCGGCGATCGGCATCGCCGTGTACATCCAGTCGCTGCCTGACGGAGCCGACGTGACGGTCAAGACGTTGACGCTGAGGTTCCGCGAAGGCGAGATCACCATCCGGCGCGCGCTCAACGAGCTGGTGGCGGCGGGGTACGTGGAGCGGCGACGGGTCGCCCTCGGCGGGGGACGGTTCGCCACACGGGCGTTGTCGTACAACAAGCCGGGGTGCGGGGCGGCGATCCGGCGCGTGCCCGCCGAGGCGGCGCCGGCGGAGGCGCCGAAGCAGGCGACTGAACCGGAACCTGGGGCGATGCCCGAGCCGGTCTCCGCGCCCGTCCTCGTCACCGCGCCCCGCCTCGTACCCGTGCCCGTCGTCGTCGCCGCGCCCGCGCCCCGCGTCGTACCCGCTCCCGTATCCGTACCGCCGGAGCCGCACGGGCCCGCTGCGGACATCCTCGCGCGGTTGCGGACGGTCGACGCGCGGTTGCTGCTGCCGTGCCGGGAGGTCCTGCGGCTCGTGCCCGGCGTGCAGGAGTGGTTGGAGCGGGCGGCGACGCCGGAGCAGGTGATCCGGACGCTGACGGCGGGGCTGCCGCCCGCGCACGTGCCCATCCACCACCCGGGGCGGTTCGTCGAGTACCGGCTGTCCGCGCTGTTGCCGCCCCGGCTCCTGGCCGGCCCGCCGCCGACAGCCGAGCGGCCGGCGCCGCTGGTGACGTGCGACGGGTGTGAGCGGGCGTTCAGGAGCCATGACGCGGGGGCCGGTTGTGGGGATTGCCGGGGGGCCTAGGGGACGGGTGACGTCGAGGTCACTTCCGAGAGCGTCTTCCAGAGCGTGGCGAGCGCGATGAGCTGTGCCACGAAGAACGCCACCGAGGCGAAGCGCATCTGGTAAATGTAAGCGACCATGCCGGCGTTGGTCGCCCAGTAGCGGCGCTCGTTCTGGAAGGTCTGCAGGTCCATCACCAGACCCGTGCACGTCATGACCGAAGCGAATGCCGCGATCTCGCCGATCAAGGAGGGCACGTCCTCTCCGAGGGCCTGGGCGACGAGGAAGTCGGCGACTTCCGGAACGGCGAACGCGAGCGTGACGAAGAGCGCTTTCGTCGGCCCGTGACGGCCCGGAAGATCACGCCACAGCGCCCCGAGGAAGAATCCCGCGACGAGCCACGCGGTCTGCCAGAAGAGGATGAGGAACGTGATCCAGAGGAATCCCGTCGCATCCTCCGCGTTCACCGTCCAGGAGTCATCTTTCACCGCGTACGTCCAGTACAGCAGGCCGGTCGCGGGCAACCCGACGATAGACGCGATGACGGCCCCCCGGCGGGCATTGCCCCACCACGTGGTCAGCGGGCCACAGGCGAACGGGAGATCGACCGGTCTGACACCGGGCGGCAGCGACTGGTCCAGTCTGTCGATCTCGGCCTCGAGCGACTCCCGCTCGGCACGCTCCGCCGGGTTTGCCGTGCCGAGGTGGCTCAGGCGGGCTTGGAGCTCCCGGAACCGGCGCGCCAGACGCAGCACGTCGGCCCGCTCGGTCTGCGAGATCGTCATGCCGAGCGGCACGTTGTCGGCGAAAGGCCGCTCCAGAACGGAGACGGAAGAGCCCAGGGCCAGGACGCCCCAAGCCGCACACATGCACAGCAGCAGGGTGAGGGCGTAGGCGGAAAGACCGTAGTAATCCCCCAAGGGCGCGAGAGTGATGGCGAAGAGGACCACGAGGAGGAACTTCTCCGCCGGCGCGGGTGTGAACGCCGACTTCTCGTACTGTTCGACCCGGCAGACCCGCAAAACCCCCAGCACGGCCAGCGGCGCCAAGATCCCCACGAGGCCCAGCATCAGATCCAGAACGTAGTTCGGGAAATACAACCACCAGATGTAGAGTTCCTTCTCCCACAAGCCCTGGAACTCCGGTTGACCGGGGTCGATGAGCCAGCTGATCCGGTCCCAGTAGCGTTCGAAGGCCAGATAGCCCCACACGACGGTGACCATCGCCGCCGTGATGGCGGCGGGGACCATCACGCGCGGCGGGATCCGTGTCTCCCTGATCAGCAGGATCCGTTGCCCTGCGGCGATCACCCCCAGCCAGCACACTGACATCAGCGCACAGATGGCGAGGGCCGCCACGGTCCAGCCCGGCGGGGACAGCAGAACGTCGGATGTGGGAAGCAAAGAGACCTCGAACACCTCCGACACCACGTACCAGCCGAGGATTCCCAGGACGAGTACGCTCACGCTCACCCGCAGGCGCTTGGACCGGCTGCCGAGGAGACACAGCGCAAGTCCGAGGAAGGCCAGGCTGAACACCGACAGCAGCGGCGAGTAGTCGAAGTCCCAGGCCATCAGCCGGCCGAGAAGCCGGTACAGGTTGTCTCCGAGGTGGACGAGCAGGCCCAGGAAGATCAAAAGGAGCGACCACCACCGCAGAAAGCGCAGCGCTGTCGTCGACTCCGCCGGCATCGTCTTGCCTGCCAGGCTGAGCCTGAGTCGCCGAGCCGCGACCAGCAGCAACGCGCCCGAGGCGACGTACCAGAACGCTCCCGATGCGCTCCACACGCCCCATGTCTCCCACGCCTCCAAGAACGGCTCCGGCGAAGTGGTGAGGAAGTTCCACTGCTGTACCGTCGGTGGGCGGAAGGTGACCGCGGGATACTGGTCGGGCTTCTTGTGCCGCCAGCTCAGATTCGTTCCGCCTTCGCCGAAGGCCGGCGGAGGCGTGGCCGTCAGAGCGCCCTTACCGCCCAGGTTGACCTGAACGCTCTCCCAGTTCGCGCTCTTCAGGGCAGGCGCAGGGTTCAACTCGATGAGCCAGTCCTCCGTCGTCGCCCTCAGCTCCCACGGGCCGACAGCGGAGAACGAGGACTGGATCCAGGTGCTTGCCTCGTAGTGGACCTTGACCCATTGGCCGTCGGCCTTCACGGCCACCGGCGCGAACCGCCACTCGTAGTCAAGGGGGTCGTCGTTCTGCTCCGTCGCGGGTTTGCCCACCAGGCACGCCAGCGCCGATCGGTAGACCGGTGAATGGGTGTCCAGGAGCAGTTCGGAGGCACGATCCCACGTGGCGGGCACACTGATGTCCATGGTGCTCTTGAGCACGCTGTAGTCGTTGCCGCGGTGCTCGAACTCCGCCAGCGCCGTCACCTCGGCCTTCTTGAGCTGATCGGCTCGGCAACCGGGCGAGGCGCGTTCGGCGGCGTCGGCCCTTCCCATGACGGGGAGGACGAGGCAGAGGAGCAGCAACAGCACGTGCAGAGGGCGCGGCGGGGAACAGCCGTGACTGGTCACCGCCCCAGGATCCCCAAGATCCTCCCTGCGCGACGCGCACGTTGCCGCGCGCCGCACTGACGCGCAAGCAGGTCCACTCCAGCAGCCGACGCGTCTGTCGTACCCATCAGCTGTGGTCAGTGATCGGGAAGACGTCCGCCGGTGGTGATCAGTCGATCGGGCACCTCAGTGGTGGCCTCCGTCCGACGGACGGGCCCTACGCCGGGAACCGGCGGTCCACCCAGCGCCAGGTGAGTTCGAGGAGGAGGGCGGCGGTGGCGGCGATGGCGACGGCGGTCCAGGGCATGGTGACGCCGACGAGTTTGAGGGCGAAGAAGTGCTGGAGCCAGGGGACGACGAGGACGAGGAGGAAGGCGCCGGCCATGGTGGCGACGAGGGCGAGGCGCCACCAGGTGTAGGGGCGGGCGACGATCGCGAGGACCCACAGGGAGACGAGGAAGAGGGTGAGGGTGGCGGCGCTGGTCTCGGCTTCGAGGGCGCCTTCGCCGCTGTAGTGGTGGCGGGCGATGAGGTAGGTGGTGAAGGTGGCGGCGCCGGCGATGACGCCGCCGGGGACGGCGTACCGCATGACGCGCCGTACGAAGTGGGGCCGGGCGCGTTCCTTGTTGGGGGCGAGGGCGAGGAAGAAGGCGGGGACGCCGATGGTGAGGGTGGAGAGGAGGGTGAGGTGGCGGGGGAGGAAGGGGTACTCGACCTGGGAGCAGACCACGAGGACGGCCAGGAGGACGGAGTAGACCGTCTTGGTGAGGAAGAGGGTGGCGACGCGGGTGATGTTGCCGATGACGCGGCGGCCCTCGGCGACCACGGAGGGGAGCGTGGCGAAGGAGTTGTTCAGCAGGACGATCTGGGCGACGGCCCGGGTGGCCTCGGATCCGGAGCCCATGGAGACGCCGATGTCGGCGTCCTTGAGGGCGAGGACGTCGTTGACGCCGTCGCCGGTCATGGCGACGGTGTGGCCGTGTGACTGGAGGGCGGCGACCATGTCGCGCTTCTGCTGGGGGGTGACGCGGCCGAAGACGGCGTTGCCGTCGAGGACCTTCGCCATCTCCTCGCGGTCGGTGGGGAGGGTGCGGGCGTCCACGGTGTTCGCGGCGCCGGGCATGTCGAGTTTTCCTGCGACGGCGCCGACGGAGACGGCGTTGTCGCCGGAGACGATCTTGGTGGCGACGTTCTGCTCGGCGAAGTAGGCGAGGGTGTCGCTTGCGTCGGGCCGCAGCCGCTGTTCGAGGACGACGAGGGCGGTGGGGCGGGTGTCGGCGGTGACGTCGGGGGAGTCGAGGTCGTGGGCGGTGCGGGCGAGCAGGAGCACCCGGAGGCCCTGCTCGTTGAGGTGGTCGACCTCGGTGAGGGCCGGGTCGTCGGCGGCGAGGAGGACGTCGGGGGCGCCGAGGAGCCAGGTGGAGCTCTCGCCGTCGCCCTGGCTGAAGGCGGCGCCGCTGTACTTGCGGGCGGAGGAGAAGGGCAGGCTCTCGGTGCAGCGCCACTCCACGGTGTCGGGGTAGGCGTCGATGATGGCCTGGAGGGAGGCGTTCGGGCGCGGGTCGGATTCGCCGAGGGCGCCGAGGACCTTCCGTACGTACGACTCGTCGCTGCCGCCCAGGGGCCGGAGCTCGGTGACGTCCATGCCGCCCTCGGTGAGGGTGCCGGTCTTGTCGAGGCAGACGACGTCGACGCGGGCGAGGCCCTCGATGGCGGGCAGCTCCTGGACGAGGCACTGCTTGCGGCCGAGCCTGATCACGCCGACGGCGAAGGCCACGGAGGTCAGGAGGACGAGGCCTTCGGGGATCATCGGGACGATGCCGCCGACGGTGCGGGCGACGGCGTCCTTGAAGTTGTCGTCCTTGACGACGAGCTGGCTGATGACGAGCCCGATCGCGGTCGGGACCATCATCCACGTCACGTACTTGAGGATCGTGGAGATGCCGTTGCGCAGCTCCGAGTGGACGAGGGTGAAGCGGGACGCCTCCTCGGCGAGCTGGGCGGCGTAGGCCTCGCGGCCGACCTTCGTGGCGGTGAAGGCGCCGCCGCCGGCCACCACGAACGAGCCGGACATCATGCGGTCGCCGGGCTTCTTGACCACGGGGTCGGCCTCGCCGGTCAGCAGGGACTCGTCGATCTCCAGGCTGTCGGCCTCGGCGACGACGCCGTCGACGACGACCTTGTCGCCGGGGCCGAGCTCGATGAGGTCGCCGAGGACGATCTCGGAGGTGGAGAGTTCCGCGGTGCGGCCGTCGCGCCGGACGGTCGGTTTGGCCTCGCCGATGACGGCGAGGCCGTCGAGGGTCTTCTTGGCGCGGAGTTCCTGGACGATGCCGATGCCGGTGTTCGCGACGATCACGAAGCCGAAGAGGCTGTCCTGGATGGGCGCGACGATCAGCATGATCACCCAGAGCACGCCGATGATCGCGTTGAACCGGGTGAAGACGTTGCCGCGGACGATGTCGGTGGTGGAGCGGGAGCTCCGCAGGGGTACGTCGTTGACCTCGCCGCGCGCGACGCGTTCGGCGACCTCGGCGGAGGTGAGTCCGGCGGGGCGGTGCACGACCGGCGGCTCCGCGGCCCCGGTTCCGGCCCGGGTCTCGCCGCCGTCCGTGTCGATCTTCGCCCGCTGCGTCATGGTTTCGACGGTACGACCGTATTCGACCGTTCACCTGCCGAGAAGGGCGAAGATCAGACCGGGGGAGGACCGGAATCATCCGCTGGTGCCACACCCCGGCCGGGCGTCACGGGGCGGGCTCGTCCCCCGGTGCTACGCGCCGTCGCCGGCGGTCCGCCCGGCCGCGGCCTGCGCCGCCGCGTGGCGCTTGATCGCCGCGTCGCGCTTGCGCACGTACCAGATGCCGATCAGGCCGAGGCCGGCTCCGGCGAGGCAGGTCCAGACCCAGGAGGTGAGGTCCCGGTCGGCGAACCAGCCGTAGAAGGGGACCTGGACGAGGAAGAGGACGAACCAGAGGATCGTTCCGCCGGTGATGGTGGCGACGACGGGCCCTTCCAGGGGCTCGGGTGCCTCGTGCTTCGGTGTCCACTTCGCCATGGGGCCAGTCTAGGCGGCGCGCCTTCGTGCCCCGGCGGCGCCGAGGCCCTTGAGAGCCCGGGGCCGTCGGGACCCCGTCCGCCCGGCCCGCTCCGGGGTCTACGCGCGGAGATGGACGCTCGCTCGTTCATGTGTTCATACTGAAACGGTTTGCCTCTGGCGGGTTTCCCTCGTATGAACCGCCAAAAAGGACTTCTTCCGAAGAGGAACCCCATGAGCACCACGGCCGCCGCCAAGGCCACTTCCCCGGAGAACCCCGAGAACCCGGGAACTCCCACCTCCGGCATCGACCGCTACTTCAGGATCTCCGAGCGCGGTTCGACCGTGGCCCGCGAGATCCGGGGCGGTTTCGCCACCTTCTTCGCGATGGCCTACATCATCGTGCTGAACCCGATCATCCTCGGCAGCGCCAAGGACATGTACGGGCACCAGCTCGACAGCGGCCAGCTCGTCACCGCGACCGTCCTCACGGCGGCGTTCACGACGCTCCTCATGGGCGTCATCGGCAACGTGCCGATCGCCCTCGCCGCCGGTCTCGGCGTCAACACGGTCGTCGCGCTCCAGCTCGCGCCGAAGATGTCCTGGCCGGACGCGATGGGCATGGTCGTCCTCGCGGGCGTCGTCGTGATGCTCCTCGTCGCGACCGGTCTGCGCGAGCGCGTCATGAACGCGGTCCCGGTCGGCCTGCGCAAGGGCATCGCGATCGGCATCGGCCTCTTCATCATGCTGATCGGCCTCGTCGACTCGGGCTTCGTCTCCCGGATCCCCGACGCCGCGCACACCACCGTCCCGCTCCAGCTCGGCGGCGCCGGTCACCTCACCGGCTGGCCGGTCCTGGTCTTCGTCCTGGGCACGCTCCTGACCCTCGCCCTGATCATCCGCAAGGTGCCGGGCGCCATCCTCATCTCGATCGTCGTCATGACGATCGTGGCCATGGTGATCAACGCGGTCGCGACCGTCCCGTCCTGGGGCCTCACCACGCCGGAGTGGCCGGGCAACCCGGTCGCCTCGCCGGACTTCGGCCTGGTCGGCCAGGTCAGTCTGTTCGGCGGCTTCGACAAGGTCGGCCTGCTGACCGGCGTCCTGTTCGTCTTCACCGTGCTGCTGTCCTGCTTCTTCGACGCGATGGGCACGATCCTCGGCGTCGGCGACGAGGCCAAGCTGATCGACCGGGACGGCAACTTCCCGGGCATCAACAAGGTCCTGCTCGTCGACGGCCTGGCCGTCGCCTCCGGCGGCGCGACCTCCTCCTCGGCCACCACCTGCTTCGTGGAGTCCACCGCGGGCGTCGGCGAGGGCGCGCGCACGGGCCTCGCCTCGGTCGTGACCGGCGGCCTCTTCTCGATCGCGCTGTTCCTCACGCCGCTGGCGACGATGGTCCCGTCCCAGGCGGCGACGCCCGCGCTCCTCGCGGTCGGCTTCCTGATCCTGGCCGGTTCGGTCAAGGACATCGACTGGAGCGACTACACCATCGCGGTGCCGGCGTTCCTGGCCATGGTGATGATGCCGTTCACGTACTCGATCACGAACGGCATCGGCATCGGCTTCATCGCCTTCAGCGTGCTGCGTCTGGCGGCCGGCCGGGGCCGTGAGGTCCCGGTGGCCATGTACGTCGTCTCGGCGGTCTTCGTCTTCTACTACGCGATGCCGGCGCTCGGCCTGACCTGAGCGTCGGGGGGCGCGTCGGAGGCCCCGTAGAACTTCTCCGTCTCCTCTACGGCGGTCTTGAACCGCGCGTCGAAGTCCTCCCGAATGAGCGTCCGGACGACATAGTCCTGGACGCTCATTCCTCTTTTCGCGGCGTGACTCTTGAGCCGGTCGAGCAGCTCACTGTCGATGCGCAGGCTGAGCACTGTCGATCCCATGCCGTTCAGGGTCGGGGCAGGCGGGGCCTCTTTGCGTCACTTTCCGGATCCGACTCACTCATTTGGGTGAGCCATGGATATGCGGGCGTGACCTGACCGGATGTGATTCGTGTGACGTCGGTGTGTTCCCGTTGGTATTTAGACAGAGTAATGAGTTAGGCTAACAAACATGCCAGACCTGTCCCACGGCACCGCCGACGACGCTGCGGCCGTGAACGCGCTCCGCTCCTCCGTCATGCGACTGGGCCGACGCCTCAAGCACCAGCGCGTCGACGAGTCGCTGAGCCCCACCGAGATGTCGGTGCTCGGCACCCTGTCGCTCTGCGGCTCGGCCACCCCCGGTGAGCTGGCCCGCAAGGAGCACGTCCAGCCGCCGTCGATGACCCGCATCGTCGCGCTGCTCGAAGCCAAGGGACTGGTCAGGCTGGAGCCGCACCCCGACGACCGCCGGCAGAAGGTGGTCAGCCAGACCGAGCAGGCCACGGCCATGCTCGAGGAGTCCCGCCGCAAGCGGAACGCCTGGCTGGCCGCCCTCGCCGAGGGCCTGGACGAGGACGAATGGGCCAAGCTGCGCGCGGCCGCCCCGGTCCTGGAGAAGCTCGCCCACCTGCCCCCGGCCTCCCGGGGGTAGCCCCCAGGACCGGGGGAGTCCCCGGACCTCGACGCGCCAAGGAGGCGACGCACTTTGAGTACGGGACACGGAGCAGACTCCGCACCCGTCCATAAACCCACCCTCGACACCCGCGGGCGGGGGGGAACCCTCTTCGGGGACACCTTCTCCTCGCTCGGGATCCGGAACTACCGGCTGTTCTTCACCGGAGCGATCGTCTCCAACACCGGTACGTGGATGGCCCGGATCACCCAGGACTGGCTGGTCCTGAGCCTCACCGGCTCGGCCGCCGCCGTCGGCATCACGACGGCCCTGCAGTTCCTGCCGATGCTGCTCTTCGGGCTGTACGGCGGCGTGATCGCCGACCGCTACCCGAAGCGAAACCTGCTCCTCGTCAGCCAGGCCGCCCTCGGACTATGCGGCCTCGCGCTCGCCGTCCTCACCCTCTCCGGCTCCGTCCAGGTCTGGCACGTCTACCTGATCGCCTTCCTCCTCGGCATGGTGACCGTCGTCGACAACCCGGCCCGGCAGTCCTTCGTCTCCGAGATGGTCGGCCCCGGGCAGCTGCGCAACGCCGTCTCCCTGAACTCGGCGAACTTCCAGTCGGCGCGGCTCGTCGGCCCCGCCCTCGCCGGCGTCCTCATCGCCGGGGTCGGCAGCGGCTGGGCCTTCCTCCTCAACGGCCTCTCCTTCCTCGCCCCGCTCGTGAGCCTCCTGCTCATGCGGACGAGCGAACTCCACAAGGTGGAGCGCGCCCCGCGCGGCAAGGGCCAGCTGAGGGAGGGCCTGCGGTACGTGGCCGGGCGGCCGGACCTGATCTGGCCGATCGCCCTCGTCGGCTTCATCGGCACCTTCGGGTTCAACTTCCCGATCTGGCTCACCGCCTTCTCCAGCGACGTCTTCCACGTCGGCGCGGGCACCTACGGCCTGCTCAACACCCTGATGGCGGCCGGCTCCCTGGTCGGCGCCCTCGCGGCCGCCCGCCGCGGCTCGACTCGGCTGCGGATGCTGGTGATCGCGGCGGCCGTCTTCGGCGTCCTGGAGATCACGGCGGCCCTGTCGCCCGTGTTCTGGCTGTTCGCGCTGCTGCTCGTGCCGATCGGCATGATCGGCCTCACGGTCAACATCACCGCGAACTCCGCCGTCCAGATGGCCACCGACCCGGCCATGCGCGGCCGGGTGATGAGCCTCTACATGATGGTGTTCGCCGGGGGCACGCCGATCGGGGCGCCGCTCCTCGGCTGGGTCACCGACACCTACGGCGCCCGCGCCGGCTTCGCGACCGGCGGCCTGGTCTCGCTGACCGCCGCGGTCGTCATCGGCCTGGTCCTGGCCCGCGTCGGCGGCCTGAAGGTCGCCATGCGCTGGCACCACGGCCACCCGCGCGTCCGCTTCGTGGCGCGCGAGCGCCTGGCGACGGCGGCGTAGGGGCGTCCGGGCCCCCCTGACCTTTCGCTCGCGCGTGCGAAGATCACCTCTCCGTGCAGGTGAAGATCTTGAAAGGGGGGCTTGCACGCCCATGTCCCTGACCCGTCGTACCGTCCTGACGGCGTTGGCCGCCACTCCGGTAATCGCTCCCGCGGCCGCCGAGGCCGCCGTACCGCAGACCGCCGTGCCCCAGGCCGCGCCCGCCGTGGCCACCGCCACCACCGCCGCCGGAAGCCTGCCGCCCGGCAGTCTGCCCGAGGGTCACAGGTTCGACCTGGCGGCCGAGCCCGTCGACCTGTTCGGCAAGGAGGTCCTCCTCCACCACACCCGGGTGCACCAGCAGATCGCCTACGACCCGGTGACCGGCCTGGGCTACGCCGTACAGCTGATGAGCGGCGGCCGCCTGCTCCCGGGCGAGACCGGCACGCCGCCGTCCACCACGGAGCGCAACTACCGGGGCGACCTGTGCGTCAACCAGCTCGCGGCCGACGGCACCGTCCTCGCCGTCATGCACCTCAGGGGCTTCGGCCACGGCGGCGGACTCGGCATCGAACACGTCGACGGCACCCCCTGGCTCTGGCTGGAGACCGACGCGGACAGGGTCACCAGTGGCTTCGCCTACGGCAAGCACATCGGCCGGGTCGCGTTCACGCCGGACGCCGTCGTCGACGCGGGGAGCAGCCTCGTCGAGGTGTTCGACCCCGTCCCCGGCGCCCTTCACATCACCCCGGCGCTGGACGTCGACCACGGCCGCATCGCGGTGCGCCACGTGTCGTCGACCGGCACCGCGGAGTACCGCGTCTACGCGCTCGAAGCCTTCAAGCGCCGCGAGTTCACGGCGCAGTACACGTTCCCGGCGAAGTACCGCACCCAGGCCTGGTGCCTGTACGGGAACCTCGTCCACCAGAACGAGGGCAACGCCTACGACGCCGCCACCAACCCGAAGCCGGGCAACTCCTGGTGGAACGTCTACGACATCACCACCGGTGACGTGATCGAGCGGACCTTCAACACCACCGCCCTCCACCTGGAGCACCGCGAGACCGAGGGCATCACCGTCCGCCGGACGCCCGACGGGCCGCAGCTCGTGTTCGGCTTCGCCACGCAGGCGACCCGGCACATGGCCCTCTACGGCATCACCGGCACCCTCAGCGGCCCCACCGGCCACGTCCCGTGGACCGGCCTGGAGTGGGACGCCGCCGCCTACCCCGCCGCCGGCAGCAGTTACGGCCCGGAGTACCGCCAGTCGGGCAACCGCGTCCACCTCCACCTTCGGGTGACCCGCGCCGGCAACACCGCGTGGGTCAGCGGCGACACGATCCTCACGCTGCCGCCGCACCTCCGCCCCCGGCGCACCCAGGGCATGGTGGGCCAGACGACCGGCGCCGGCGTCACCGGGCCCCTCACCATCCGCTGGGAGGTCACCTCCGACGGCGCGCTGCGCGTCTACGACGAGCGGGGGATCAAGGGCTGGATCGGCCTGGACGCCGGGTTCTTCCTCAGCTGACCGCGCGAGCCGAGCGGGCGAGCCGACCGTACGCGCCGACCGCGCCAGCCCACCGCGCGATCCGAGGGCACGCCCGTCCGGACGTACGCTCACGGAGCGGCGGGCCCTCACACCCGCCGCTGCAGCACCTGACCCGGCCACTCGCCCACCGTGAAGGGCTCGGTGCGGGTGAAGCCCCGGCCCTCGTAGTACGAGACGAGCCGCCCGTCGCCGCCGGCGAAGCAGTCCACTCGCAGCAGCGAGACGCCCTGCCGCCGGGTCTCGGCGGCGGCGTGCTCCAGGAGCGCGGCACCCACCCCGTGGCCGTGGAAGCGGGCGTCGGTGGCGAGGAGGCGCACGTACACCTCGGGCTCGTCGGCCGGTGCGACGTACTGGCCGGGGTGCGGGGTCAGCGTCATGGCGCCCGCCGGTACGCCGTCGACCTCGGCGATCCAGGGGTCGCCCTCGCCCATGGTCCGCCGCACCTGCTCCACGGCCTCGGGACGCCCGGAGAACGACTCCGTGCCCCACTGCGCGGTGATGCCCTTGCCGTTCAGCCACACCACGGCGCTGTCGAGTATCGCGAGAATCGCGGGGAAGTCGTCGGCCCCGCCCTTACGGATCTTCATGCCGCCGAGGCTAACCGCTGCCAGAATCTCCCCATGAGGCTCTTCGCCGCGGTCCTGCCGCCCCCGGAGCGGCTGGCCGAGCTCGCCCAGGTCGTCGACCGGCTGCACCGGCTGCCCGGGGCCGACGGGCTGCGCTGGACCTCGCGGCCCGGCTGGCACCTGACGCTCGCCTTCATGGGGGAGGTGGACGAGGAGCTGCTGCCCGAGCTGCGGGAACGGCTCGCCAGGGCCGCGCACCGGACGCCGCCGTTTCCGCTGCGGCTGCACGGCGGCGGCCACTTCGGGCGGCGGGCGCTGTGGACGGGCGTCGCCGGGGGCCTGGACCAGCTGCGACTGCTCGCCGAGCGGGCGGACGCCGCGGCGCGCCGGGCGGGGGTCGCGATGGAGGAGCACCGCCGCTACCAGGCGCACCTGACGCTGGCCCGGGCCCGGGCGGACGAGGTGGACCTGCGGCCGTTCCAGGAGGAGCTCGGCGCGTTCGAGGGCGGCCGCTGGGAGGTGGCCGAGCTGGCGCTCGTACGGTCGAACCTGCCGGTGAGCGGGGTGCGGGGCGAGCAGCCGCGGTACGAGAAGGTCGCCGGCTGGCCCCTGGAGGGGGCGGAGAGCGGCCGGGCCGGGGACGGGCGGCCCGGGCGGGCGGGTTAACCTCGAAGCGTGGACCCGAAGACCCGTAACCGGATCATGGCCGGCGTGCTCGTACTGATGTTCGCGATCATCGCGGTGGCGTCGCTGGCCGGACAGTAGCCCTCGCACGCCCTGCCCGTCCCCTGGGGGAGCGGGCCGGACGGCAGCCCCCGGCACGCCCTGCCCACCCGATGGGAACCCCCTTGCTTCGAGCGCACTCGAAGCAGTTGGCTTGACGTCCATGGAGTACACGCAGCTCGGACGCACCGGACTCAAGGTCAGCCGACTCGTCCTCGGGACGATGAACTTCGGACCACAGACGGACGAACCCACCAGCCACGCCATCATGGACACGGCGCTGGACGCGGGACTCAACTTCTTCGACACCGCCAACGTCTATGGCTGGGCGGAGAACAAGGGGCGGACGGAGTCGATCATCGGCTCCTGGTTCGCCAAGGGCGACGGCCGCCGCGACAGGACCGTCCTCGCCACCAAGGTGTACGGGAACATGGGCGTCGACGGCGACGCCTGGCCCAACCACGACAAGCTCTCGGCGCTCAACATCCGCCGCGCGGTCGAGGCCAGCCTCAAGCGGCTCGGCACCGACTACATCGACGTCTACCAGTTCCACCACGTCGACCGCTCCACCCCCTTCGAGGAGATCTGGCAGGCCGTCGACGTCCTGATCCAGCAGGGCAAGGTGCTCTACGCGGGCTCCTCGAACTTCCCCGGCTACAAGATCGCCCAGGCCAACGAGACCGCCGCCCGCCGCGGCTCCGTCGGCCTCGTCAGCGAGCAGTGCCTCTACAACCTCTTCGAGCGGCGCGCCGAGATGGAGGTCATCCCCGCCGCCCAGGAGTACGGCCTCGGGGTCATCCCCTGGTCCCCGCTCCACGGCGGCCTGCTCGGCGGCGTCCTCAAGAAGGAGGCCGAGGGCAAGCGCCGCACCGAGGGCCGCGCCGCCGCCACCCTCGCCGACCCGGCCTCCCGCGCACAGCTCCAGGCCTACGAGGACCTGCTCGACAAGCACGGCCTCGCGCCCGGCGAGACGGCCCTCGCCTGGCTCCTCACCCGCCCCGGCGTCACGGGCCCCATCGTCGGCCCGCGCACGCCCGAGCAGCTCGCCGGCGCCCTGCGCGCCCTGGAGCTCGAACTGGGCGACGAGGTCCTGGCCGGCCTCGACGAGGTCTTCCCCGGCCCGGGCCCGTCGCCGGAGGCCTTCGCCTGGTGACCCCCTAGACGATTGAGTCCGAAGTCCGGGTCAGTGGTCGTAGGCGATCAATGACCTGGTCAGCGGTGTTCCGTTGGTCCGGTGTGCCAGATCGCTGCGGTCAGGGCGAGGATGCGTTGTCCGACGCGGGCCAGGACTCCGGCTGGGGTTCTCGCTCCGTGGCGTTCGAGGTCGAGCTGGCCCTTGAGGGTGTCGTTGACCGACTCGATGAGCTGCCGGATCGGTTTGAGCAGGTGTTCGCCGGGCCGGGGCTTGAGGTTGCGGTAGCTGGGCCGCAGCAGTTTCAGGCCGTGGTCGGCCAGGAAGGCGTCGAGGTGTTTGGAGACGTAGCCCTTGTCGCCGACGATCGTCTGCCCGGGGTGGGTGGCCGGTAGGTCCTGGTCCCCGGTGAGCATGTCGGCGAGGACTTCGCG
>NZ_JBWKCA010000042.1:0-39708 GCF_056436715.1 Streptomyces sp. NPDC043176 | reverse complement strand
CCGTGGAGCGCATGATGCGCGACGCCAAGATCACCCAGATCTACGAGGGAACCAACCAGGTTCAGCGCATCGTGATGGCCCGCAACCTCCCGTAATCACCGGGCGCGGCAACACGAACAGAAGTGTCGCCGGAGGCGGTCATCCGTGCTCGCCTCCGGTCCGCACGGACGCGCGATTGGGCTAGATTTAGCGCTTCGTACACCCGATCGTGTTAGGGAAGACAATGACGGAAGCGGTGCTGCTGGTCGGCGGACAGGGGACGCGCCTGCGACCCGTCACGGTCAACACCCCCAAGCCGATGGTTCCAGCCGCGGGAGTCCCCTTCCTGGCCCACCAGATAGCCAGGGCCGCCGACGCGGGTGTGACCCACATCGTCATGGCGACCTGCTACCTCGCCGAGGTCTTCGAGCCGTACTTCGGCGACGGCTCCGCGTTCGGCGTCCACCTGGAATACGTCATCGAGGACGAGCCGCTCGGCACCGGCGGCGCCATCCGCAACGCCGCCCGCCGCCTCACCAGCGGCCCCGACGAGCCCGTCCTCGTCTTCAACGGCGACATCCTCACCGGCCTCGACATCCGCGGCCTCGTCGAATCCCACCAGGCCGCCGAGGCCGACGTCTCCCTCCACCTGGTGCGCGTCTCCGACCCCCGCGCCTTCGGCCTGGTCCCCACCGACGCCGAGAGCCGCGTGCTGGCCTTCACGGAGAAGCCGCAGACGCCCGAGGAGATCGTCACCGACCAGATCAACGCCGGCTGCTACGTCTTCCGCCGCTCTGTGATCGACGCCATCCCCGAGGGCCGCCCCGTCTCCGTCGAGCGCGAGACCTTCCCCGGCCTGCTGGCCTCCGGCGCCAAGCTGTACGGCAAGACCGAGGACACGTACTGGCTGGACCTCGGCAAGCCCGAGTCCTTCGTCCAGGCCTCCGCCGACCTGGTGCGCGGCGTCGTCGCCTCCCCGGCCGTGCCCGGCCCCCGCGGCGAGTCCCTGGTGCTCCCCGGGGCCCAGGTGGATCCCGGTGCGAAACTCGGGGACGGTACCGTGGTAGGAGCCGGTGCGCGGATCGAGGCCGGCGCCGTCGTCCAGGGCTCCATCGTGCTCGACGGCGCGACCGTCCGGGCCGGTGCCCAGGTGAGCGCCAGCCTCATCGGCGCCCACTCGGTCATCGGTGAGCGCACCGTCGTCGACGGCTCGGTCGTCGGTGACGGGGCACGGGTCGGCGCGGACAACGAAGTGCGCGCCGGTGCGCGTGTGTGGTGCGAGGCAGAGCTGCCCGACGCCGCGCTCCGCTTCTCCTCGGACCGCTGACCCGGCCCTGAGTCTTCACCCGCCCCCGGATCCGTCGGATCCGGAGGCGTCCCCCGGGCCCGGAGGGGCCCTCAGGTCCGCTCCACCGGATCTCCAACCTTTCAGTCGTCAGTGAGGCAGCAATCCAGTGACAGGTGTGTACCAGAACCCCGGTGCGGATGACGTCGCGACCGGCCGTGCGGGCGCTCTCCCCGAGTCGTGGGGCGTGACCCCGTTGACCGTGGTCATGCCCACGTACAACGAGGCCGGAAACGTGCCGCGCATGGCCGAACTGCTCATGGATCTCGACATACCCGGCCTGCGGCTGCTCATCGTCGACGACTCCTCCCCGGACGGCACCGGCCGGATAGCCGAGGAGCTCGCCCAGAAGTTCCACGCCGAGGACGGCACCCCGCGCATGTCGGTCATGCACCGCACCGCGAAGGACGGCCTCGGCCGCGCCTACGCCGCCGGCATGAGCAAGGCCGTCGAGGACGGCGCGCGCTACGTCCTGCAGATGGACGCCGACGGCTCCCACCCCGAGGGCAAGATCGCCGAGATGCTCGGCGTCGCCCTCTCCACCGGCGCCGGCCTGGTCGTCGGCAGCCGGTACGTCCCCGGCGGCACCCTCTCCGACGCCTGGGGCGCCCACCGCAAGCTCCTCTCCCGCTGGGCCAACGCCTACGCCAGCACCATCCTCGGCACCCGTGTGCGCGACATCACGGGCGGCTTCAACCTGTGGAGCGCCGACGCGCTCCGCGCCATCGACCTCGGCTCCGTCGGCAGCGCCGGCTACAGCTTCCAGGTCGAGATGAAGTACGCCGCGCTCCGCAAGGGCTTCCAGGTCATGGAGGTGCCGATCCACTTCGAGGACCGCACCGTGGGCGAGTCCAAGATGAACCTGGCCGTGCAGCTGGAGTCCATCGCGATGCCGTGGAAGCTGCGTGTGCGCTCCCGGGGCCGTAAGTGAGCGTCTCCTCCATACGCAGGGACTCCTCGGGGGACGTGGCGCGGGCAACGGCCGACAGGCCGGCCCACCCGTCCCCCGAGGGGTCCTCGTGGCGCACCCGGCTCTTCTCCGAGAGCCGGGTGCTCGCGGCGGTGCACGGCGCGCTCCTCCTGGTCGTGACCGCGTTCGTCTTCATGGTGATACGCCTGCCCTGGACCGGTGACCTCGGCGTGCACGCCGCCACCGTCCAGCGGCTGCGCCACGACCTGATCCACCCGGGCAACCCGATGGTGGACTCCGCCACGGACAGCCCGTACTACTCGCCGTGGATGGTCTTCCTGAGCCTCGTCGCCAAGGCGACGAACCTCGACACCTTCCACATCCTGCGCCTCGCGGCCGTCCTGAGCCTCGTCCTGCTCTTCACGGGCGTCTGGTTCCTCACGAGGACCTTCACCGACCGGCGCGTCGCACCGCCGCTCGCGGTCCTCTGCGTGCTGTTCCTGTGGGGCACCAAGGGCTTCGCCTGGAGCGGCTTCCTCGGCTTCGGCTCGCTCGGCCTGATCATGGCGTACCCGAGCGTCTTCACGCTCGCGCTCGGCATGCACTTCCTGGCCCTGCTCCGGCTCGCGCTGCGGCGCGGCTCGGCCACCGGCTGGCAGTCGTACCTGGGCCTGGGCGTGCTGTGGGCCGTCCTGATGCTCAGTCACCAGTTCTCCGGTGTCGTGATCACGCTCGGCGCGATCGGCGTCCTCGGCGGCGCCCGCCCGTGGCCCGTCAGGGAGACCTGGTTCAAGCTGACCGGCGCGGTCGTCGCCGGCCTCGCGGTGCTGGCCCTGTGGCCGTACTACTCGTTCTTCTCGCTCTTCGGCATCGGCGGGCTCGAGGACATCCACAAGGTCCTCTACAACAACCTCTTCCCGGTCTACGGGCTCGTCATGGTCGTGGGCGTCGTCGCCCTCGGCATGCGCTTCGCCCGCGACCGTCGGGACCCGCTGGTCCTGTGGTTCCTCGTCGCGCTCGCGATGGTCACGGCCGGCTGGTTCCTCGACAAGTGGTCGTACGGCCGCGTGCTGCCGGCCGTCGTCATCCCCGCGCAGATCGCCGCCGCGATCGCCGCCGCCGAGACGGGCCGCAAGCTCGTCAAGGCGCTCTTCGGCACCGCCCTCGCCGTGGCCCTGGCCATGGGCCTCTGGGGTCAGCGCTCCGGCCTCGGCTTCATCCTCCGCCAGGACGCCCTGTCCACCACGATCACCGAGGGCACCTGGCAGCCGCCGCGCACGTACCACTGGGTCGCGGAGCACGCCAAGTACGGCGACGTCTTCATGACCGACTGGAAGGCGGCCCAGAAGCTGCCCGCCTTCGGCTTCTACACGGTGACGGTCCCCTACCCGGACTTCTTCCTGCCGGACGAGGACCAGCGCGTCGCCGACACGAAGCGGTACTTCACCGAGGGCACCTCCCGCGAGGAGAGGCTCGAACTCCTCCACGAGTACGACGTGAAGTGGGTCCTCCAGTGGAAGGACCAGCCCGGGCTCCCGCAGGACGACCCGGCGCTCCGCAAGGTGGAGACCGGCCCCAACGGCCAGACCCTCTACCGGGTCGTCGGCTGACGGACCACCGGACGCCACGCACCGGACACGCGAAGGCGCCCCCCGCGATCACTCGTGGGGGGCGCCTTCGCGTGTGCCGGTCCTCCGCCCGTCAGCGGTTCCCCGTCACCGTGACCTTCTCGTCGTTCTTGATCTGCTCGACCAGCTGCTTCACCTTCGGCATGTCCCACTTCAGGGAGTTCTGCGGCGCCCTGCCCGCGATCGGGATGTTCATCGACTTGCCGTCGCCGCTGTTGACGCCCTTCATCGCGAAGAACATCTTCCCGAGGTCGTACAGCGACATGTCCTTGTCCACGATCAGCGTGTCCAGACCGGCGCCGAGCGTCGGGTACAGGGCGAACGGGTTGAGGATCGTGCCCGGCGTCGCCGCCTGGTTGGCCAGGGCGGAGAGGAACTTCTGCTGGTTCTTCGTCCGCTGGAGGTCCGAGTCGGCGAACGCGTACCGGGTCCGGACGAACGCCAGCGCCTGCTCGCCGTTGAGGGTCTGCTCGCCGGCCTGGAAGTCGGCGCCGGACTTCTTGTCCTTGAAGCCCTTGTCGATGTTCAGCTCGACGCCGCCGAGCGCGTCCACGATGTTGGCGAAGCCGGCGAAGCCGATCTCCGCGTAGTGGTCGATGCGCAGCCCGGTGTTGAACTCGACGGTCCGCACCAGCAGTTCGGGGCCGTCCATCGCGTACGCCGCGTTCAGCTTGGAGCCGCCGCGCGCCGGGTAGGCCTTGCCGGACTCGGAGCCGACGAAGTTCGGGATCGTCACCCAGGAGTCACGGGGCAGCGAGACCATCGTGTTCCCGCTGGAGCAGGCCGCGAGGATCATCATCGAGTCGGTCCGCTTGCCCTCGGCGGAGCCGGTGTGCAGCTTCTTCTTCTCCTCGGCCGACATGCCCTCGCGGCTGTCGGAGCCGACGATCAGGTACGTCGTGCAGTCGCCCTCCTCGGGCCGCTCGACGACCTTGGAGAGGTCGACCTCGTTGCGCATCTGTGAGCTCGCCCACGCGTAGGTGCCGACGCCCCAGGCGAGGACGCCGACGACCAGCACGATCGAGCCCACCTTGGCGCGCTTGCGCCAGTCCGGCGCGGGCCGCCCGGGCCCCTGGGGGGTGTACGGCGGCGGCGTGCCGCGGCCGCCGCCCTGGGCCGCGCCCGGGGAGCCGCCGTAGACCTGGCCCGTGCTGTAGCCGGAGTCGTAACCCTCGTTACGCGCCTGCGTGTAGTTCGGGTTGTAGCCCTGGCCCTGCCCTTGGCCGTGACCCTGCCCCTGGTCGTAGCGGGGCTGCTGCTGCGGCGCCTGCGGGCGCTGCACATGGCTCATCCGGCGGGGTCCCTCGGGCTGGGAGTTCGCGTTACCGCGGCCGTACCCGCCGTCTTCAGGCCAGTCATTCATACGGACCAGTGTGCCGGGCAGGGCTTTCCGGGCGACAGCCCGGGTAGAAGATCGGACCGCTGCTGTTGCCAAGCTGATGCAAACCGGACCGAACGACGACCGCGACGGGACCCGGCATATGGTGGAGGGCATGACAGACCAGGGCGATATCCCGGACGACATCCCGGGCAAGCCGACCTCCGCCTCCCGCACCACCCTCAGCCACATCATGACCAGTCACGACACCAACCTCCTCGGCACGGTGCACGGCGGCGTGATCATGAAGCTGGTCGACGACGCCGCCGGCGCCGTCGCGGGCCGGCACTCGGGCGGTCCCGCCGTCACCGCCTCCATGGACGAGATGGTCTTCCTGGAGCCCGTCCGCGTCGGTGACCTCCTCCATGTGAAGGCCCAGGTCAACTGGACCGGCCGGTCCTCCATGGAGGTCGGCGTCCGCGTCCTGGCCGAGCGCTGGAACGAGTCCACGCCCGCCACCCAGGTCGGCTCCGCCTACCTCGTCTTCGCCGCCGTCGACGCCGACGGCAGGCCCCGCCGCGTCCCCCAGGTCGTCCCCGAGACCGAGCAGGACAAGCGCCGCAACCAGGAAGCCCAGATCCGCCGCACCCACCGCCTCGCCCGCCGCCAGGCCATCAAGGCCCTCCGCGAACGCCGAGCCGCCGAAGGCTACGAGGACTAGCCCGCCGCCCCCGTCGTGGGCACCCGTTCCGCAGGACGGAACGGGTGGGCACGACGGAAACGGCGCCCCTGCCGGGCCCAGGCGCCCCGCCCGAGGCCGAGCCCGGGCCCGAGGCCCAGCCCGCGCCCGAGGCCCAGCCCGAGCCCGTAACGGCTACGGACAGACGACCTGGTCCCCCGTCACCGCCTCGAAGGGCCCACCCCGCGCCGGGTCCTCCGCCCGGACCCCCGTGACCCCCCGGTAGTTCCCGCCCACCGTCACCCGCAGCGTCCCGCCCCTCCCCGCCACCGCCCGCAGCTCCGCCCCCGGCAGCGCCGCGGCCAGGGACTTCGCCGAGCGGTCCCAGCGGGGGTCGTACTCCACGACCGTGCGGGCCTGTTCCTGGCCGGTCCCCGTCATCGGGGTGCGGGTGGTGTCGAAGCCACTGGCCCGCAGCGCGTCGTCGACCTTGCGGCCGAGCCCGTCCGTCCGCGTCCCGTTGTAGACCTGGACGCGGATGGTGCGCGGCGGCACGTCCACGACGACGGCCTTCGGGGCCTTCGAGGAGGTCGCGGCCTTCTGCGGGGCGAGCGGCCGGTCGTCCCGGAGCGCCTGGAAGAGCTTCTGGGCCTTGGCCGCGTCCCACTTCACCGTCGACCCGATCCCCTTCACCGGGAAGCTCATGTCCCCGATCGGCACGGACACGAACTCCGAGGAGGCCGGGGTGAAGCCGTGCATCGCCTTCGCGAGGGCGAGCAGCTGATCCGTACCGAAGTCCTCGTCGGCCCGTACGGAGCTCAGCATCGTCGTGGCGACCTCGCGGAACCGCACCGGGTTGAGCAGCACCCCGCCGCTGGTGGTCCGTTCGATGAGCGCCGCCAGGAACCGCTGCTGGCGCTGCATGCGCCCGATGTCGGCGGCGCCGTCGATGTGCCGGGAGCGGACGTACTGGAGGGCCTGCCCGCCGTCGAGCTCGTGGGTGCCGGCCGCGAGGTCGAGCCCGGTGTACGAGTCCCTGACCGCCCGGGTCGTACAGACCTGCACGCCGCCGACGGCGTCGACGGTCTTCATGAAGCTGGTGAAGTCGACCTCCAGATAGTGGTCGATCTTGACGCCCGTCATCGACTCGACGGTCCGCACGGTCAGCGCGGGCCCGCCCTCCGCGTAGGCCGCGTTCAGCTTCACCGGGTGGGCGCGGTGCTTCCTGCCGCTGTTCAGGTCGGTGTGCTCGGGCATCTCGGCGTACGAGTCACGGGGCAGGCTGACCACGCTGGCCCGTTCCCGGTCCTCGGAGATGTGGACGAGCATCACCGTGTCGGTGCAGTGGCAGGGCGCGCCGCCCAGCCGGTACTTCGCCTTCTCCTCGGGGGTGATCCGGTCGCGGCCGTCGGTGCCGACGACCAGCACGTTCATCCCGTGCCCGGCCTGCGGCCGGTTCTTCATGTCCTTGAACGGGTCGACCCGGGTGATCCCGGTGTCCAGACCGGTCACCACGGCGTGCCCGATGCCCCCCGCGGCGAGGACCGCCACGGACAGCGCCGTCGCCATCCGCATCCCCCACCGGGGGCGCCTGCGCCGCCGGCGGACCGGTACGGGGCGGGCGACGGGCCGGCGACGGGGCGTGCGGGGCGGTGTGGGCACGGACGGACACCTCCGCGGGTGTGACAAGGGGAACCGTGAGCACCGTAGGCCCATACGATCAGCGCCAGGTGCCCCGGGCCGCTCGGCGCGCACCGCTGTCCCCCATTCGCGGTAACGTGGCGGGCAATGAACGCCACGCCCCCCGTCTCCGTGATCATGCCGGTCCTCAACGAGGAGCGGTACCTGCGCACCTCCGTTCGTCACATCCTGGAGCAGGAGTACGACGGCGAGATGGAGGTGGTGATCGCCCTCGGCCCGTCCACGGACCGCACGGACGAGATCGCCGCCGAGCTCGTCCGCGAGACCGCCTCGGACAAGCGCCGCGTCCACACGGTGCCCAACCCCACCGGTCGTACCCCCGCCGCCCTCAACGCGGCGATCCAGGCCTCCCGTCACCCGATCGTGGTGCGCGTCGACGGCCACGGCATGCTCTCCCCGAACTACATCGCCACCGCCGTCCGGCTCCTGGAGGAGACCGGCGCGCAGAACGTCGGCGGCGTGATGCACGCCGAGGGCGAGAACGCCTGGGAGGACGCGGTCGCCGCCGCGATGACCTCGAAGATCGGCGTCGGCAACGCCGCCTTCCACACGGGCGGCGAGGCGGGCCCCGCCGAGACCGTGTACCTGGGCGTCTTCCGGCGCGAGGCCCTCGAACAGCAGGGCGGCTACAACGTCGAGTTCATCCGCGCCCAGGACTGGGAGCTGAACTTCCGCATCCGCGAGGCCGGCGGCCTGATCTGGTTCTCGCCCGAGCTCCGCGTCCAGTACCGCCCGCGGCCCTCCGTGAAGGCCCTCGCCAAGCAGTACAAGGACTACGGCCGCTGGCGCCACGTGGTGGCCCGCTACCACCAGGGCTCCATCAACCTCCGCTACCTGGCCCCGCCGGCCGCCGTCTGCGCCATCGCCGCGGGCGTCGTCGTGGGCGCCACCCTCACCCCGCTCGGCTTCGTGATCCCGGCCGGCTACCTCGCCGCCATCACGGCCGGCTCCGTCCCGGCGGGCAAGGGCCTGCCCCTCAAGGCCCGCCTCCGGATCCCGGTGGCCCTCGCCACCATGCACATGTCCTGGGGCTACGGCTTCCTCACCAGCCCCCGCTCCCTCGCGAAGAAGGTCATCGCGAGCCGCCGCCCGGCGGTGAGGACGGGCGAGACCGAGTCGGTCTGACCTCTCGTACACGCGCGACGGCCGGGCCCCCGTGAGGGGGCCCGGCCGTCGCGCGTGACGCGGCGGAGCGGGTCAGCTCTTCCCGTTCCACTGGTAGGGCGGATAGATGTACATGCAGCCCTTGTCGTCGCCCCGGAGGACCTCCGCGCCGTCCGGGATGTCACCGGCCTCGGCGGCCGGCTTCTTGTAGACCGTGCCCTCGCGCCAGTCGGCGCCGACGACGAGCGTGATGCTCTCGGCCTTCGCGTCGGCCCGGACGGCCGAGTCGGGCAGACCGAGCGCCTTGGCCACGGACAGGGCGTTCGCCTTGCCCTGGTCGGCGTCGGCCTTGGGGTAGGTGACCACCGTGTCCGCGCGGTTCCCGCCCTGCTGGGAGGACTCGGCTCGCGTGAAGCCCTTCCCCTGGAGGAGCTCGGCGATGGTCCGGGCCCGGCCCTCGGCGGCCGGCTCGGCGTCACTGCCGGTGCCGTTCACGACCGTCACGCCGAGCGTGCCGGGCGACTCCGCGGTGGCCTTCGGCTTGGCAGGGGCGGTCGGCTTCGGCTTCGCGTCGGCCGGGTTGCCGTTCTTGTCGAAGGCGACGTCGTCGCGGAGCATCGCGAACATCTTCTCGGCCGACGCCTTGACGAGGACGTTCTTGTTCCTGTCCTGGGACCACTCGGCCGTGGGGATGTTCGCCGTGGTGAGGCGGTCCAGCTTCACGTTCTTGAGCTGCATCGACAGGTCGAAGAGCCCCTTGACCGACCTGATCTCGTCGGAGACCTGCAGCGCCGTGGTGGCGGTCTCGGCCAGGCTCATGAGCCGGCCGGTGTCGGTCCAGGCGTTCTGCTTCTGGAGCTTCTCGACCATGCCGTTCATGTACATGTGCTGGGCCTTGGCCCGCATCTGGTCACTGCCGAAGGCGTGCCGGGTGCGCAGCCACTGGAGCGCCTGCTCACCCTTCACCTCGTGCGTCCCCGCCGGCAGCTTCAGACCGGAGCCGCCGGGCTGCAGCCGCGTCGGGTGGTCGCTGACGCCGGTGGGCTTCACGCAGACCGGAACACCGCCGACCTCGTCGGCCATGGCCACGACACCGGCGAAGTCGACCACGATCCAGTGGTCGATGTAGACCCCGGTGAGGCTCTCCCAGGTGGTGAGGGTGCAGCCCGGGCCGCCGCGGCCCAGCGTCTCGTTGATGGGCTGGTCGGTGGTGGCGGGGAAGGTCTCGCGGCCGTCGTCGCTCCGGCACTCGGGGATGGGCACGACCGTGTCGCGCGGAATGGAGACCACCGAGGCGTTCTTGCGGTCCGCGGAGAGGTGCAGCAGCATCTGCACGTCGGCCAGCGGCTTGTTCTGGCGGAGGTTCTTCCCGCCGCCCAGCGCCACGTTCTTCGCGTCCGCGCGGCTGTCGGAGCCGATCAGCAGGATGTTCAGCGGGGTGTCGCCCAGCGCGTTCGGCGAGGCCTTCTTCACGCCGCTGTCGCCGCCCGCCCGCGCCCCGCCGCGGATGTTGCCGTTCAGGTGCTCGTAGTACAGGTATCCGGCGCCGGCCGTGCCGAGTATTAGCAACGACAGGGTGATCGCCGTCCAGCGCAGCACCTTGCGCTTGCCGGTCTTCTTGGCGCGCCGCCGCGCCGCGGCACGTCCCTCCGCGCCCCCCTTGCCGCCGGCCGTTCCCTCGCCGCGCCGGCGCGTGGCCCGGCCCGGCGCGGGCGCGTCGGCCTCCGCGGACTCCTCGTCGGAAGACTCGCGACCCGCGCCGGTCGCCTCGCCGGCGCCGTACAGATCGTCGTCCCAGCCCAGTTCACGGGCGCGCGGAACGCGTTTCCGCGTTCCCTCCCCACGCACGCTGTTGTGTCCCACCCCAGGTCCCCTCGTCAGTCAGGAGTGTGCCAAGTCCCGGTTTTTCCGGGTCATTTGGCACACACCTGCTTGTCAGCTGCTACCTTCTCCAGATCCTTCGGCGCCTTTGCCGGTCCGGTGACGGGCACCCCCGCGCCCTTGAAGTCGGCCCCGAGGACGAGCGTCATGGGCTCGCGTACCCCGGCGTCCTGTGTGCCCGGCTTGAGAGCCGAGGCGGGCAGACCCATCATGTCCGCGAGTTTGCGGGCCTGGTCTGCCTGGTTCGGTGCGTAGGTGAGCGTGGTCTTCGCCGCCTTCTCGGGGGCGTTGCTCCTGTTGGTGGAGCGGCTCACTCCCTGCTCGTTCTGCAGCCAGCTGATCGTCGACTGGGCCGCGCCGCGGACACCGCTGCCGTTGTAGACGTCGACGCGCACCTCGGAGGCCGTGGACCGCGCGCCCTTGAGGAGCGCCGCCTCCGCGGCCGTCTGGGCGTTCTTGGCGTCCTGCTGCTGCTTCTTCACCTCGGTGAGCGAGGTGTCGGACTGGAGCATCGCGAACAGCTGCCGAGCCTGCGTCGGATGCGGCACCACGGTGACCGGGGTGGGCTCGTCCGGGTTGTCGATGACGGGGATCGTCGTGAACGCGATGTTCTTCGTGTCGATCCCCGAGAGCTCCTTGGCCAGGTCCTGCAGCTTGCCGAGGGACCCTATGCCCTTGTCGACGGTGAGCGCGTTCGTCGCGGCCTGGGCGAGGTCGTACAGCTTCGACGGGCTGGTGAGCGTCTCGTCCGACTTCATCTGCCGGATCATCGAGCTCAGGAACTGCTGCTGGATCTTGATCCGGTCCAGGTCGCTCTTGTTGCCGAAGCTGGAGCGGGTGCGGACGAAGGCGAGCGCCTGCTCGCCCGCGATCGTCGATTCGCCGGCCGGGAGCTTGAGGTGCGACTTCTTGTCGTTCACCGGCTTCTCGACGCAGACCTTCACGCCGCCGACGGCCGTGGTCAGCTCCTTCACGGCGTTGAAGTCGACCATCATGAAGTGGTCGACGGTCAGGCCGGTCAGTTCCTTGACCGTGCGCATGGTGCAGCCGGGGTCGCGGCCGTCCTGGCCCAGGCTCACGTTGAAGCGGGCCTGCTGCTGGCCGGGGATGGTCAGGATCGTCCCGTCGGGCTGCTTCGACTGGCACTCGGGGATCTTCGTCATCAGGTCGCGCGGGATGGACAGCGCCGTGGCGTTCGTCCGGTCCTTGGCGACGTGGAAGAGGATCGTGGTGTCCGCGTGGCCGGGACTGTTCTTGTCGCCGTAGCCGCCGTTGCCCTCGCCCGTCCGCTTGTCGGTGCCGATGATCAGGACGTTGAAGGCCGCGCCCTCGCGGAAGCCCGCGCTCTGGGCGCCGACGGGGTCGACGACGTGGATGTTGTCGTCGAGGTCCTTGTAGAGCATGTACGCCCAGCTCGCGCCGCCCACCAGGACGAACGCCATCGTCCCGCCGGTCCACAGCAGGACCTTCTTCTTGCGGGACACGCCCTGCTTGCGCTTGCGGCGGCTCTGGGGCGGGATCTGGCCGGTGCCGGTCGGTTCGGGGGCGCGGCGGCGGCGCTGGCCGGGAACGGGTGCCTCGGCCGGCGCGGGCGCCGGGGCGGCGGAGGAGGTTCTGCGGGGGCGGGAAGGCGCCTGCGGCTGCCCAGCGGAGCGGTCCAGTCGCAGTTCGTAGTTGCCCGTCTGCGGGTTGAGAACCCACTGGTCGGCGGGGTCGATCTCGTCCGCCCGTCCACGGCTGTGCGCGTCCACGGTTACTCGAGTCCTCCGTCGGTGCCACGCGGGGCGCCTCCCCCACAGGGCGCCGCTCTCTCGGTCGTTCGATCCTTGGTGAGTGCGACCACGCGGTCGGGGTGCACCGGATCGCGCCACACTATCCGCCCAGTTCAGCGCGGGGCGACGTCCGTGACAAATTCCACGCCGCTTACAACTGGACAATGCGCCCAAACCTCATCGCAGCCCACCCTCCCCTTGGGCCGCCCTTTACCCGCCACCCCGTCGGCTCCCCGCTACGCGCACACCGCTTCCGCCGCGTTCCGCCCGGTGAAGGTGGGGGTGGGTGACGGCGCCTGGGTGTCCGTGTCGTCGGGCTTCCCGTCCGCGTCGGGCTTCCGGTCGTCGTCCTCGGTGCTCGGCGCCACCACGACGGGCTGGTCCTCCCGCAGCTGCTTGAAGAGTTGACTCGCCGCGGGTTGCACCAGTTCGTCCCGGTTCGCGTCGTACGAGTACGCCCGCCGCGGCACCGTGAGGAACTGGACCTTCTCGGTCGGTACGGACCGCATCGCGCGCGCCAGGTCGTACAGGTCCCGCAGCGAGTCGAGCCCCGGGTCCGTGGTGATCGCCTTGGTCGCCGCGTCCAGGACCGGGTACAGCCTGGTCGGGTTGAGCAGCACCCCGTCGCTCTGCACCTTGTTGACGAGCGCGCCGAGGAACTGCTGCTGGCGGTCCATGCGTTCGGTGTCACTGCCGTTGCCGATCGACTTCCGCGCCCGTACGAAGCCGAGCGCCTGCTCGCCGTGGAGCGTCTGGCGCCCCGCGGGCAGCTTCAGGTGGGCGTCGGCGTCGTTCACCGGTTCCTTGAGGCAGATCTCCACCCCGTCCACGGCGTCCACCATCTTCTTGAAGCCCCGGAAGTCGATCACCATGTGGTGGTCCACCCGGATCCCGGTCAGCTTCTCGACCGTACGGATCGTGCACGCCGTACCGCCGAACTCGAAGGCCCAGTTGAACTGCGCGAACTGCTCGCGGGTCCGGGTCCCGTCGGGCTTGCGGCAGCTCGGGATCGTCACCATCAGGTCGCGGGGGAGGGAGACGGCGGTCGCGCTCGCGTTCCCCGCCGACAGGTGCAGCAGGATCGTCGTGTCGGAGCGCTGGGTGCCCTTGTCCCGGCCGTACTTCCGGTTCCCCTCGCCGGCCCGGGTGTCCGAGCCGATGAGCAGGATGTTCCGGGCCGTCGAGGTGCCCGCGGGCGGGCGCTCCTTCTCGTACCGCCGCAGCTCGTCGGCGGCCGTGGTGTCGGTGGTGATGTTGCCGTCGAGCTTCCGGTAGAACCACCAGCCGGCACCGGCCGCCGCCAGCACGACGACCGAGACGCCGAGGGCCGTCCACCGCAGCCAGTGGCGCTTGCGCCGCGGCTCCTCCGGGGCGCCGGGCGCCCCCTGTTCCTCCGCTGCCGCCGGGTCCGGTTCGGCGGGCGTGCCTGCACGGTCCGTCACGTCTGGGTCCGTCCTTCATGGCGTCGGCGGCGCGACGGGCGGCCCCCGATCACGGAAGGAGACGACCGAGCCCGACGCATGGTTCTGCGGAAGGGGGCGAACCCCCCTGGCCGATCATGTACCGGACTCGGCGTACGGACCCGGGGACTCGGCGCGGTACTGGTCCGACCGAGTGAACCGGCGCTCCCGCCGACTCGGGTGGCGGACCTCCGCCCGGGTGGGGCGGGAGCCGGCGGGGGGCCGGTGTGCCTCGTGCGCCGCCCTCAGGACGCGGTGTGCGTCACGCGCTCGCTCTCCACGCGCTTCTCCAGGCCCTCGGCGCCCAGCCGGTCCAGGTTCCGGCACAGCACGACCGAACCGCCGGCCGCGAGCGGGGCGTACAGCCCTGCCGACAGCCCCCGCCAGTCGTCGTGGCCGAGACCGGAGAGCAGCCGGGAGCCGGTGGTGAGACCGAGGGCCGCCGCGTCCGCGCGGGCCTGCTCGACGAGCTGCGCGCCGCTGCGTTCCGTACCGTCGACGACGAGGGCCGGAGCGTCCGGATCGACCGGTGCGAACGGGGCGAAACGGTCGCCCTGGCTCGGCACCTCGACGGCGTAGTCCGCGTACCCGGCGGGCGCGGCGGGGAACCGGCGGCCCAGCGGAGCCAGGGAGAGCGCGATCCGCTCCCCGGAGCAGGCGAGACCCGCCTCCAGGGTGTCGGGACCCGCCACCACCAGGTCGGCGTCCGCGGGATCGCCGCCGATCTCCACGGTCACCCCGACGGAGGAGCAGGCCAGCAGCCAGACGGCCGTCTGCCAGTGCGCCGGCAGCAGCAGCGCGAGCCGGTCGCCGGGCGCGGCGGACAGTTCGCCCTGGAGCAGGTTCGCCGTCTTGGCCACCCAATTGGCGAAGGTGGCGACGGACAATTCCACGCGCTCACCGGTGGCGTCGTCGTAGAAAGTGATCAAGGGGCGGGCCGGGTCCGCGGCGAGCGCGGATCGCAGCAGGTCGGCGGGGGTGCGGTCGCTGGCGTTCACGCCGGACAGCGTACGCGGACGGGTGCGCGCGGTCCGCCGTACCGGTGACGCCGTCCACCGGTCGGCCCGACGGCCCGTCAGTTTGTGGGCGGATTCCCGGCGCGCGGAACGGCCCCGCGATACGCACGATCGGCCCATGCGTGCCTCACTCGCCTCCTCGATCGCCGTCACCTGCGCGGCGGCCCTCGCCCTGCCGGTCTCCCTCGCCGCCCCCGCCGCGGCCGCGGTGCCCTCGGCCCTCGGGCTGCCCCAGGCGGTCGCCGCGCTCCCGTCGACGACCCCGGCACTGCCACAACCCCTCTCCGCCCCGCCCCCGACCTCCCCCCGGTCGGCGCCGCACCCGGCCGAAGCCCCGACCGGCGAGCCGCCGTCGAAGCTCGCCCCGCCGCCGGCGGCCGGAGGCTCGGCCGGCCGGCTGCCCTCGACGACCCAGGCCGCGCCACCGGCGGCCGGCGCCCCGGTCCCCGAGCTGCCGCCGACGTCCCAGGCCGCGCCACCGGGGGCCGGAGGCTCGGCCGCCGAGCCGCCGTCGAAGCCGATCGCCGCGCCACCGGCGGCCGGCGCCCTTCCGCCGGCGCCCGAACTGCCGGGTTCCACCCAGTCCCTGCCGCTCGAGCCGCTGGCCGGCTCCACGCGCGCCCTCGGGGACGGGGCCGGCGAGCAGGGCCTCACCCGACGTGACGTCAGGCCCTTCTCCCTCGTCGGCGTCGTCTGGGACGACCCGGCCGCCCCGCTCCACGGCACCGTGCAGGTCCGCACCCGCGCCACCGGCGGCTCCGACTGGTCGGCCTGGCAGGACGTGGAGACGCACAACGAGGAACACGGAGCCGACCCGGACACCGCGGAGGGCGCCACCCGGACGCTCCGGGGCTCCACGGCACCCCTGTGGGTGGGCGACTCCGACGGCGTCGAGATCCGCGTCCACGGGGAGGAACCACTCCCCACCGGCCTCCGCCTCGAACTCGTCGACCCCGGTGAGGACCCGGCGACCGAGCTCCCCGTCTCCTCCGAGCCCCCCGTCTCCTCCGAGAACGCCGCCGTGCCCGAGGCTCCCGCGGCGGCCTCCGGGACTCCCGCCACCCCTGGGGACCCGGCCGCGTCCGAGGCTTCTGCCGCGTCCGGAGCCCCTCGGAACCGCGCAGCCGCGGCACCCGCCGTACCCGCGGCACCCGCCGCACCCGGCGTGCCCGCCGCAGCTGCCGCCCCCGGGGTACCCACCGCGCCCGGCCTGCCCGCGGTCCTGGCCGGCCTGAGCGCGGCGGAGGCGGCGGCCAGCGGGGTCAACTCCCAGCTGGCGGCGTTCGGCGCGACCTGGATTCCGGCCCTGTCGAAGGAGAAGACGGAGCTCACGATCCGGCAGGCACCGCCCAGGCCCCTCGGGCACGCTCCCGCCGCGAACGCCGCCGCCAAGCCGTACATCGGCCCCCGCCCCAAGATCATCACCCGCAAGGGCTGGGGGGCCGACGAGCGGCTCCGCGAGAAGGGCTTCGTCTACACGAAGACCATCAAGGCCGCGTTCGTCCACCACAGCGCCACCGGCAACAACTACAGCTGCCGCCAGGCCCCCTCCGTCCTGCGCAGCATCTACCGCTACCACGTCAAGAGCAGCGGCTGGCGCGACTTCGGCTACAACTTCGCCGTGGACAAGTGCGGCAACATCTACGAAGGCCGTGCGGGCGGCGTCGCCAAGCCGGTCCTCGGCGCCCACACCCTCGGTTTCAACAGCAACAGCATGGGCATCGCCGTCCTCGGCACCTACAGCCGCAGCGCGCCCCCGGCCGCCGCCGTCACCGCCGTCGCCCGCCTCACCGCCTGGAAGCTCGGCCTGCACGGCGTCAACCCCAAGGGATCCGCCTACCTCGTCTCCGGCGGCGGCAACCGCTACCGCAAGGGCAAGACCGTCCGCTTCAACGCCATCGCCGGTCACCGTGACGGCTTCGCCACCGAATGCCCCGGCGTCCGCCTCTACAACAAACTCCCCACCACCCGCACCACCTCCGCCCAATACCAGGGCCGCCGCTGACCCCCTCCGGCCGCCGCCCGGCCAGCCCCTCCACCACCCCCCGGCGGGCTACGCTCGTTCCATGGCAGGCCGCTTCTCACCCCCACCCACCCGCACCACCGTCCGAGGCGGCCACATCCCCGTACCCACCCCCCAGACCTCAGCCCCCGCGCCGCACGGGCAGGCCGCCGTCCAGCGGCAAGGCCACACCCAGGGACAAGGCCACGCCCCATGGCAGGCCCACGCCCAAGCCGACGCCCCCGCCCCGGACCTCGCCCTGACCCTGGGCCCCCTCCGCCGCGGCCCCTCCGACCCCACCTTCCGCACGACCCCGGACGGCTCGATCTGGCGGGCGACCCGCACGCCGGACGGCCCGGGCACGCTGCGTGTCCGGGCGGCGACGGGCGGCGGGATCGAGGCGGAGGCCTGGGGGCCGGGAGCGGCCTGGCTCCGGGAGACCCTCCCGGCGCTCCTGGGCGCGGAGGACGACCCGACGGCCTTCGTACCCCGCCACAAGGTGGTCCTGGCGACGCACCGGCGCCGGCCGGGGCTGCGCCTGACGAGGACCGGCCTGGTCCTGGAGTCGCTGATCCCGTCGATCCTGGAGCAGAAGGTCACCACGCACGAGGCGTACGGAGCGTGGCGGGTCCTGGTGCGGAAGTACGGGGAACCGGCACCGGGCCCCGCGCCGCAGGGCATGTACGTGATGCCCGAGGCACGGACCTGGGCGCGGATCCCGTCCTGGGAGTGGCACGGGGCCAACGTCGACGGCAAGCGCTCGGCCACGATCGTCCGCGCGGCGAGGGTGGCGGCGCGTCTGGAGGAGGCCGCGGGGATGGACCCGGTGGCGGCGAGGGCGCGCCTGGAGCTGGTCCCGGGGATCGGGCCGTGGACGAGCGCCGAGACGGTCCAGCGCAGCAACGGCGCCGCCGACGAGGTCACCACGGGCGACCTGCACCTGCCGGGCATCGTCGGCTGGGCCCTGGCGGGCGACCGCACCGCCGACGACGCGACGATGCTCGCGCTCCTGGAGCCGTACGCGGGCCAGCGCCACCGCGCCGCCCGCCTCATCCTCCTCAGCGGCCGCGTCCCGCCCCGCAGGGCGCCCCGCAGGACCCCCGGCGACATCACGAAGCTCTGACCGCAGAAGCCCAGCCGTCACCGGGCTCGGAACGCCGTCGGCCTCAAGCCGTCACCCGGCTCGGAACGCCGGCCGCCTCAAGCCGTCACCGGGCTCGGAACGCCGGCCGCCTCGAAACGCGGCCGCCCCGAGCCCCCGGCCGCCCCGAGCCCCCGGTCCTCGCGCCGCCCCCTCAGCGCACCTCCACGAACTCCGCCGCCGCCCGCGCCGGCCGTTCCTTGGGCGGGGCCGCCGGGTGGCCGATCGCCACGGCGCCGAGCGGGTCCCAGTCGGCGGGGAGGTCGAGGACCTCGCGGACGACGTCGCGGCAGAACATGGTCGAGGAGACCCAGGCGGAGCCGAGCCGCTCGCCGGCGAGGGCGACCAGGAAGTTCTGGACGCCCGCGCCCGCCGCGACGACGAACATCTCGCGTTCGGCGGCGTCGCGGCGCGGATCGCCGTAGTGGTGGGAGCCGTCCATGACGAGGCAGGGGACGGCCAGGTAGGGGGCGTTGCGCAGGACGTCCCCGCGCCGCACGCGCTTGGCGATGGAGTCCTCGGACTTGCCGTCCCGGCGCAGGTCGGCGATCCAGGCGTCCCGCATGGCGTCGAGGAGCCGTGTCCGGGACTCCGGTGACTCCAGGAGCACGAACCGCCAGGGTGTGGTGTGGTGCGGGGCGGGCGCGGTCACCGCCGCGGCGACGGCCCGCCGCACCGAACCCGGGTCGACGGGGTCGGCGGTGAACTCCCGTACCGTCCGCCGCAGCGTCAGGGCCTCCCGTACGGCCTCCGAGGTCCCGAGCCGGAACATGTCGTCGGCGGGGTCGCGTACGAGGGCCCGGGCGCCCGGCTCCTCGTCGCCGGCCACCACGTGGGGCAGGCCGCGGACGACGGCGACGGGAAGACCGGACGCCTTGCCCTTCACGAGGTCGCCGGCGGCGGCCAGTTCGTCGGCGGTGGCGACCACGGTCGCGCTCAGCGGGTTGCCGTGCGCGTCGGTGCCGCCGCGCAGGTCGTCGAGGACCCGGACGCCGGCCGCGCCGATGGCGACGTCGGTGAGTCCGGCCCGCCAGGGCCGGCCGAAGGTGTCCGTGACGACGACGCCCACGTCGACGCCGAGCGCCTCGCGCAGGCCCGTCCGTATGCGGCGGGCCGAGGCGTCGGGGTCCTCGGGCAGCAACAGCACGGTCCCGGAGGGGGTGTTGGAGGCGTCGACACCGGCGGCGGCCATGACGAGCCCCTGCCGGTTCTCGACGATCCGCAGCGGACCGCGCCGCGCCACCACCCGTACCGTCTCGGCGTCTATCGCCGCCTCGCGGTCGTCGGCGGCGATCACCCGCCCCTCGGCCTTGCTCACGATCTTGGAGGTGACGAGGAGGACGTCCCCGTCGACGAGCTCGGGCGCGGCGGAGGCGATCAGCTTGGCCAGGTCGTCCCCGGCGGACACCTCGGGCAGCCCGGCGAGCGCCCAGACCCGGTACGAGGGGGACACGGCGGTCACGCGCGCACCTCCCCGACGGGCGCGCCGACCCGGGACGAGGGGCGTATGCGCGAGGGGCGTACGGGCGAGGGGGACACGGCGGTCACGCGCGCACCTCCTCGGCGAGCAGCAGGGCCTCCCGGGCCATCGCGGCGGTCGCGTCCACGTCGGTCATCATCAGCGGGACGGCGCGGCATCGGATGCCCGCCTCCTCGACGGCCGCCACGGCGCCCGCGTCGACGGTGTCCACGAGCCAGCCGTCGATCAGCTCGGAGCCGTAGTGCCGGGCCACCGCCGCGGCCGTGGACTCGACGCCCACCGCCGCGAGGACCTTGTCGGCCATGCCGCGCACGGGCGCGTCGCCGACGATGGGGGAGAGGCCCACGACCGGCGCCCCGGCGGCGACGACCGCGTCGCGGATCCCGGGCACGGACAGGATCGTCCCGACGCTGACCACGGGGTTGGACGGCGGGAAGAGGATGACGTCGGCCGCGGCGATCGCGTCGAGGACGCCCGGCGCGGGCTTCGCGGTCTCCGCGCCGACCGGCACGATCGCCTTCGCGTCGACGGAGGCGCGCAGCTTCACCCAGTACTCCTGGAAGTGCACCGCGCGCTGCTCGCCGTCCACCTCGATCGCCACGTGCGTCTCGACGCGGTCGTCGGACATGGGGAGGAGGCGTACGCCGGGCTGCCAGCGGGCGCACAGCGCCTCGGTGACGGCGCTCAGCGGGTAGCCGGCGCCGAGCATCTGGGTACGGACGATGTGGGTCGCGAAGTCGCGGTCGCCCAGGCCGAACCACTCGGGTCCGACGCCGTAGGCCGCGAGCTCCTCCTTGACCGTGAAGGACTCGTCGAGGCGGCCCCAGCCCTGCTCCTCGTTGATGCCACCGCCGAGGGTGTACATCACCGTGTCCAGGTCGGGGCAGACCTTCAGCCCGAAGAGATGGATGTCGTCACCGGTGTTGCCGATGACCGTGATCTCCGCGTCCGGAGCGGCCTGCTTGAGGCCGCGAAGGAAACGAGCACCACCGATACCGCCGGCCAGAACCACAATGCGCATGCGCAGCAGTCTGTCAGGCGACGGTGACCCCCGGGGCCTCTGGGGCGAGAGTGGCCGGGGAGCACCGGGCCTGGAGGGACTCGTGCATCGGCATCTCCGTGAGGCCGGGGAAGTAGACGTGCAGGCTCACGGCCGGTTCGAGGGAGTCGTTGACGACCTCGTGGACGTACCCGGGCGCGAACACGCGCTGCGCGCCTCCGCCGAGCGTCCGTACGCCCCGGTCCGTGCGCTCCGTCAACTCGCCCTGCAGGACGGTCAGGACGCCGGAGGAGACGCCGTGGTCGTGGAGGCCGCTGCCCTGGCCGGGCACCCAGGAGAGCAGCCACACCTCGTAGCCGGGTCCGGTGCGCAGCCGGTGGTACCAGCGGGTGGTGGCGTCGTACTCGACGTACGGCGCCCACTGGGAGCGGTCGGCGGCGATCGAGGCCGCGAGGCCGGCGAACTCGGCCACGGTGACGGGGTGGGCGCGCTCGGGCCGGAGGAGGTGCGGGACCTCGAGGATGTCGCCGGCGATCTGAAGGTCGCTGTCCATGTTCATGGGATGGGGAGGTTCCTCAGCAGAAACAGAAGCGGTGGGGGGTCGCGGGAAGACGCGACGCGAGTGACGCAGGGTGACGCTGGGAGAAGAAGCTGGAGCTCTACGGCATCAACAGCTGGAACAACAACAGCAACAGCGCGCCTGGACAGCGCGGCGGAACCCACGGGCGTGGGTCGCGGCGGGCGCTGTGGTCGCTGGCATGCCACCAAAGGTGGCGGGAAGGGGACCCGACTGTCAACTCAATGCCCGATTTGGCGGTAATGTTTCACCTCATCCGGTTACAGCGCGCGGAGAAAGGTTTGTTCAGCCGCGGACCAGGACAGATGGCGCTTCAACCGCGCCCGTAAACATGGCGGCGCCCGCGAGTCCGGCCCCGGTCGGCTCGTCACGGTCCGTGACCGGACTGTGATCCGGGTCGCTTCCTCGGCTGGATCGCAACAAGATCCAGGTCTCGGACGTCCTTCCCGGCGAAGGGTCGACCCGCTTCCTCGTGGAGGGACGTGCGACACGGGCAGGCCGGCGGCAAGTGTCACGTTTTTTGGTGATTTGAACACTTTCTGCATAGGCTTGGTTCCGCAGAGTGAATACGGGGCCCAATAGCAGATCTCCGCTTGACTCGCACAGAGCACAAACTTGTAATTTCACTCGTGTCGTTCGGCCGGGTTCGCAACGGCAACACCACGGGGACGCACAGAACAGACGAGGGGCGCACATGACCGAGTTGTTCCAGGAACTGCTGGTCGAGGACGCGGACGAGGAACTCGGCTGGCAGGAGCGCGCGCTGTGCGCCCAGACCGATCCCGAGTCCTTCTTCCCCGAGAAGGGCGGCTCGACCCGCGAGGCCAAGAAGGTCTGCCTCGCCTGCGAGGTCCGTTCCGAGTGCCTCGAATACGCCCTGCAGAACGACGAACGGTTCGGCATCTGGGGCGGCCTCTCCGAGCGCGAGCGCCGTCGCCTCAAGAAGGCCGCCGTCTGAGCGGCTCCCGGCCCCGGCCCCCTTGCGGGCAATCGGCGCCACGGCCCCGGGCCTCTTCCGGGCAATCGGCGCCACGGCACCGGACCCCCTCCGGGCACCCCGCGCCACGGCGCGCGCACCACGACATCGCGAACGGTCCGCCCCCTGTGTCCCATCCACAGGCGGCGGACCGTTCTGCGTGCTCTGTCCACAGGGCGCCGTCCACAGGGGCGGACCGTCCCGCGCACAGCCGTTAGTGTGGGCCTCCGTCCGAGACGCTCCCCCACGCCCTTCACGGGCGACCCCGGCCGGAGGGCCCGTAGCTCGATGTCCTCAACTCCTGAGTTTCCGCGACACGTCGTCACCGCCGTGCTCGTCACCCACGACGGCGCCCGCTGGCTGCCGGACGCCCTCGCCGGGCTGCTCGCGCAGGAACGCCCCGTGCAGAACGTGATGGCGGCCGACACCGGCAGCGCCGACGACTCGGCCCAGCTGGTCGCCGACGCCGTCGGCGCCGACCGCGTCCTCCACCTCGCACGCCGCACCGGCTTCGGCGCCGCCGTCGAGGAGGCCGCGCGCACCGCGCCCGTACTCGGACCCGAGGACCTGCCCTACCTCAAGCGCCCCAGCGGCTGGGACCCCGTCAGCCGCACCTGGAACGACGACGCGTACGAGCTCCCCGAACTCCCGCACGGCGAACCGGTGCAGTGGCTCTGGCTGCTCCACGACGACTGCGCCCCCGAGCCCGGCGCCCTCGCCGAACTCCTCCGCGTCGCCGAATCCGACGCCGACGCCGCCGTCATCGGACCCAAGCTGCGCGGCTGGTACGACCGGAAGCAGCTCCTGGAGACCGGCGTCTCCATCGCCCGCAGCGGCCGCCGCTGGACCGGACTCGACCGCCGCGAGCAGGACCAGGGCCAGCACGACCAGATCCGCTCCGTCCTCTCCGTCTCCACCGCCGGCATGCTGATCCGACGCGACGTCTTCGAGGAGCTCGGCGGCTTCGACCGCCGCCTGCCCCTCATGCGCGACGACGTCGACCTGTGCTGGCGCGCCCACTCCGCGGGCCACCGCGTCCTCATCGCGCCCGACGCCGTCCTGCGGCACGCCGAGGCGTCCGCCCGCGAGCGCCGCACCGTCGACTGCGCCGGCCGCACCGCGGCCAACCCGCACCGCGTCGACAAGGCCGGCGCCGTCTACACCCTGCTCGCCAACAGCCGCGGCGCCGCCCTGCCGTACGTGTTCCTGCGCCTCGTCGTCAGCACCCTGCTCCGCACCCTCGCCTACCTCGTGGGCAAGGTCCCCGGCCAGGCCGTCGACGAGGTCATGGGCCTCCTCGCCACCCTGCTGCGGCCCGAGAAGATCCTCGCCGCCCGCAAGCGCCGCAAGAACCCCGCCGTCCCGGCGAGCGAACTCCGCCCCCTCTTCCCGCCGCCCGGCGCCACCGTCCGCGCCGCCGTCGAGCAGTTCACCGCCAACTTCGGCGGCGCCGACGCCGACTCCGGCGGCTCCCGCCACGGCGTCGTCGAGTCGGGGCCCGGCGGCGACGACGCCGACTACCTGGAGATCGAGCAGTTCGCCCGGCTCAAGAAGATCGCCCGCAAGCCCGGCCCGGTCCTCTTCGGCCTCCTGCTCCTCATCTCCCTCGTCGCCTGCCGCAACCTCTTCGCCGGCGGCTCGCTGGCCGGCGGCGCCCTGCTGCCCGCCCCCGACACCGTCTCCGGCCTCTGGTCGCGGTACGCCGACGCCTGGCACGCCCTCGGCACCGGCGGCACCCAGAGCGCCCCGCCCTACCTCGCCGTCCTGGCCGCGCTCTCCGCGCTGTTCCTCGGCTCCACCTCCACCGCGCTGACCCTGCTGCTCGTCTGCTCGGTCCCGCTCGCCGGCTTCACCGCCTACTTCGCGGCCCGCGGCATCGTCGAGTCCCGGCTCCTGCGCGCCTGGGGCGCCATCGCGTACGCCTTCCTGCCCGCCGCCACCGGCGCCCTCGCCGCCGGCCGGCTCGGCACCGCCGTCCTCGCGATCCTGCTCCCGCTGATCGCCCGCGCCGCCGTCGCCGCCCACGGCTTCAACCGGCCCGACCGGGGCAGCTGGCGCGCCACCTGGGCGTACACCTTCCTGCTCACCTTCGCGATGGCGTTCACCCCGATCGTGTGGCCGCTCGCCGTCCTCCTCGGCCTCGGCGTCCTCGCCGTGCGCCGCACCGACCTCACGGCGTACGGGCTCCGCTTCCTCGCCGCCGTCGGCACCCCCCTCCTCGTCCTCGCGCCCTGGTCGCTCACCCTCCTGACCGGCCCCTCCGCCTTCCTGCGCGAGGCCGGCCTCGACGTCCGTACGGGCACGGCGAGTGCGCTCGACCTGCTCGGGACCAATCCCGGCGGGCCCGGCACCCCCGGCGGCCTCCTGCTCGTCGGGCTCGTCCTCGCCGCGCTGGCCGGGCTGCTGCGCGCGGAGCGCCGCTTCGCCGTCCACGCCGCCTGGGCCGCCGCCCTCGCCGGCCTCTTCTTCGCCGCCGTCTCCAACGGCGCGGGCGGCACCGGCTGGGCCGGACCCGCCACCCTCGTCTACGGCGCAGCCCTCCTGGCCGCCGGCATGATCGGCGCCGAAGGCGGCCGCACCCGCGTCGCCGCCCACGGCTTCGGCTGGCGCCAGCCCGTCGCCGCCCTCATCGCCCTCGCCTGCGCGCTCGGCCCCGCCGTCGCCGCCGCCGGCTGGATGATCGGCGGCGCCGACGGCCCGCTGACCCGGCGCGACCCGGTCCAGGTCCCCGCCTTCGTCGCCGAGGAGAGCGGCACCCGAGACCAGCCCCGCACCCTCGTCCTCGGCGGCACCACCCCCGGCGAGGTCGCCTACACCCTGGTCCGCGGCTCCGGCGCCCGCCTCGGCGACGGCGAGCTCACGGCCGCCGCCGAGGCCGACCCCCGCCTCGACGGCGTCGTCGCCCACCTCGTCGCCGGCTCCGGCGCCGACCAGACCGAGGAGCTCAGCGGCTACGCGATCCGCTACGTCCTCGTACGCGACGGGGCACCGCGCCAGGTGAGCCGCGTCCTCGACGCCACCCCCGGCCTCAGCCGCCTCAGCCAGCTCGACGGCAGCGCGCTCTGGCGCGTGGACCGCGAGATCGCCCGCATCATGATCGTCCCGCCCGCCGCCACGACGGACGGCGCGAAGAACGGCGACGCCCAGCCCGCAGCCGGCGCGTCCGCGGGCGGGGCCGAGAGCGAGGCCGCCAAGCCGGTCGCCGTCGCCGCCGGTCCGGTCGAGGCCCACACCGAGGTCCCGGCCGGCCCCGAGGGCCGCGTCCTGCGCCTCGCCGACCGCGCCGCCGAGGGCTGGACCGCCACCCTCGACGGCAAGGAACTCACCCGCACCACCGTCGACGGCTGGGCCCAGGGCTTCCGGCTCCCCGCCCGGGGCGGCCGCCTCGACCTCACCTACGACGAGCCGCTCACCCACACCGCGTGGATCTGGGCCCAGGCCGGCCTCGCCGTCGTCCTCCTCGTCCTCGCCCTGCCCGGGCGGCGCCGCGAGATCGACGACGACCTGCCCGAGGAGGAGCTCGCGATCCCCGCCCAGGCCATCGACGGCGACGGCCGCCGGGCCCGCCGCCTGCGCGCCGCCGCCGAGGCCGAGGCGGAGACCACCGACACCGCGCAGGCCGAACCGGCCGCGATCCCCGAGCAGCAGACCCACGAGTGGGACACCGGCCACGATCCGGCCCACGCCCAGGCGTACCCCCAGGCCCCGGACCGGACCCAGGCCCAGCCGTACGCCGACCAGGGCTACTACCAGGAGTACGCGGCCGACCCGTACCAGCAGCAGCCGTACGCGTACCCCCAGCAGGGCTACGAACAGCAGCCCTACGCCGAACAGGGCTACGCCGAGCAGCCCTACGCAGGCCAGGGCTACGAGCAGCCGCAGCAGCAGTACGACCAGCAGCAGGCGTACGACCCCCAGCAGTACGACCAGCAGGCGTACGACCCGTACGGCTACGGCTACGGACACCCCCAGGGCCACGAGCCCGAGCAGCGTCCCGACGGGAGCAGCAACCAGTGAACCGCACGACCCTCTCCCTGATCGCGGGCGCCACGGCCCTCGCCGCCGTCACCGGCTTCGCGGCCCTCACCGCCCCCGCCGGCACCGCCGCGCCCGAGGCGAAGGCCCCCACCCGCCTGCCGGTGCAGCGCGCCGGCCTGGTCTGCCCGGTCCCGAGCACCTCCGAAGTGGCCGAGACCCTCTACACCTCGTACACCCCACCGGCCGCCGGTACGGGCGCGGGCGCCGGTCCGGGCTCGTCCTCCGGCGCCGGCCCGTCCTCGGGCCCGGACAAGGCCGAGCAGCCCACCGCCCGGCTGACGCCCGCCACCAGCACGACCCCCTCCGGCGGCACCGCGCCCAGCGGGAAGAAGTCCAAGGCCCCCCAGGCCCCCGCCACCGTCACCACCCCCGGCAAGCCCGTCACCGCCGAGGCGAAGGGCGCCGTCGTGCCGGCCCTCACCGGTGTGGCGACCGGCGCCCTCGCCCCCGGCTGGACCGTCCAGCAGACCACCGTCGTCGAGGCGGGCGGCGCACGCGGCCTCCTCGGCCTCACCTGCGGCGCCCCCGACACCGACTTCTGGTTCCCGGCGGCCTCCACCGCCAAGGAACGCCAGGACTACGTCCACCTCACCAACCCGGACGACACGGCCGCCGTCGCCGACATCGAGCTGTACGGCCCCGAGGGCGCCCTCAAGTCCCAGTTCACCGAGGGCATCCCGGTCCCGCCCCGCTCCACGGTCCCGGTCCTCCTCTCCACCCTCACCGGCGAGACCGCCAAGCCCGACGTCACCGTCCACGTCACCACCCGCAGCGGACGCGTCGGCGCGGCCATCGGCGCCGCCGACGAGAAGCTCGGCAGCGACTGGATCGCCCCCGCGGCCGACCCGGCGAGCACCGCCGTGCTCCCCGGCATCCCGTCCGACGCCACCTCCGTGCGGCTCGTGGCGTTCGTCCCCGGCGACGACGACGCCGACCTGAAGGTCCAGCTGGTCACCGCCGCAGGCACCATCGTCCCGGCCGGCGCCGGCTCCCTGCACGTGAAGTCCGGCATGACGGCCTCCGTCGACCTGCCCGACCTCACCCGCGGCGAGGCCGGGTCCCTGGTCCTCACGCCGAGCGACCCGAAGAAGTCCACCCCGATCGTGGCCGCCCTCCGCGTGGTCCGCGGCAAGGGCACCGCCACCGAGGTCGCGTTCATCCCGGCGACGGCGGCGATCTCCGCCCGCGCGACCGTCGCCGACAACCGCGCCAAGGCCACGACCCTGTCCCTCACCGCCCCCGCCGCCGCCGCCCAGGTCAAGGTCACCGCCTCGGCGGGCTCCGGCGCGGGCACCCCCGTCTCCCGGACCGTCACCCTCAAGGCCGGCACCACCACGGCCCTGACCGACCTCGTCCCCCAGGGCCTCAAGGGCTCCTACGCCCTGACCGTCGAACCCGTCTCCGGCGGCAAGGTCTACGCCGCCCGCACCCTCGCCGTCCCCCAGGACGGCATCCCCATGTTCACCGTCCAGACCCTGGTCGACGACCGCGGCACCGTCGAGGTCCCCTCCGCCCACCAGGACCTCGGCGTCCTCGACTGACCGGCGGGCCGACTCCCCGGACGGCCGGTCCGTAGGGGCGCGGGTTCGCCCCGGCCGGGGTCAGTCCTGCCCGTACCGGGGGTCGACCGACTCGGGGGAGAGTCCCAGGAGCTCCGCGACCTGCTCGACGACGACCTCGTGGACGAGGAGCGCCCGCTCGTCGCGGCTCTTCGAACGGATCTCGACGGGGCGGCGGTAGACGACGACCTTCGCCGGCTCGTTCTTCTCCGCGGGCACCGAACCGCCCAGCGGCACCGTCTCGCCGGAGACCGACGGCGGCACCTCCATGACCATGAAGTCGACGTCGGCCAGCTGCGGCCAGCGTCGTTCGAGGCGCTCCACCGAATCGAGGACGAGATCGCGGAAGGTGTCGGCCCGGCTCGCGGAGAGCGGCACCTGAGGCGGTGCGACCGGTCCCCGCATCCCGCGGCCGTGCCGGTCGCGGCGGCGGACCCGGGGCTCCGCCGGAGGCTCCGCGGCGGGCTCCGAGGGGCGGTGCGAAGGGTTCGGCGGCACAGGACTGTCCATCACTGACGCAGCGTAACCCTCATCGGTCCCGGCGCACCGTGGCGCATCCTCGCCACCTCTCCGGGCGCCCTCGTACCACCCCCGCCCGAGCTGTCGAAACCTGAACATTCCGGCCGAGGCCACGCCCGATTCGACGGCCCGTCGCGATCGGCCATCTGGCCCTGGTTGACCGGTTTTGTATCCCCGACTGTCCGGAACGCTCCCTGCCCGCACCGCCCCGTGATCCCTCCCTCGCAGGTCAGCGCAGTCACCGTGGAGCGGGGGGTGGCGGAGGTCACACCGCGACACGGTGGAGTGACCTGAGGGAGAGTCGTCGCGGCCCGGTCAAGAGTGCGGTACCGTCCAACGTCGTGAGCCCTGTACGTCGCTGTTCGCGCACCGCGTGCGGCCGCCCTGCCGTCGCGACACTGACGTACGTCTATGCCGACTCGACTGCGGTCCTCGGCCCGCTCGCCACCTATGCCGAGCCCCACTGCTACGACCTGTGCGCCGAGCACAGCGAGCGCCTCACCGCCCCGCGCGGCTGGGACGTGGTGCGCCTCACCGATCCCTCCGCCCCCGCCCGCCCCAGCGGCGACGACCTCGAGGCCCTGGCCAACGCGGTACGGGAAGCGGCCCGCCCCCAGGAACGCGCCGCCGACACCGGCACCAAGGGCATCGGCGGCCGCCCCGGCGGCCCCGTGGAGGTCGGCCGCCGCGGGCACCTCCGCGTACTCCGCTCCCCGGACAACTGACCGGGCGCCGTCGACAACTGACGGCGAGCCGAACGGGGAGGGCGTCCGGCCGGCCCCGGCGCAAGCCCCCGGCAGGGGGAGACCGGCAGCCCGATTCGGGCCCGATGTCCCGGGAACGTCGAAGCCCGGCCACCCGCCGACTCCTGGCGGGCGCGGTCACCCCAGACCATGGCACGCTGTGTCCGCCCAGGTAGTTTGGGCGGTCCTTGCACAGGCGCCGCAACCGCGTGCCGAGAACTCAGGAGGGTGGATCCGTGACTGTCGATCTGTCGCAGATCGTGAAGGCGTACGACATCCGCGGAGTAGTACCCGACCAGTGGGACGAGAAGCTCGCCGAGCTCTTCGGCGCCGCCTTCGTGCGGGTGACGGAAGCGGACGCCATCGTCGTCGGCTACGACATGCGCCCCTCGTCGCCCGGCCTCGCGAACGCCTTCGCGCGCGGCGCGGCCCGCCTCGGCGCCGACGTCACGCTCATCGGGCTCTGCTCCACCGACCAGCTGTACTTCGCCTCCGGCAGCCTCGGTCTGCCGGGCGCGATGTTCACCGCGTCGCACAACCCGGCCCAGTACAACGGCATCAAGATGTGCCGCGCCGGTGCCGCCCCCGTCGGCCAGGACACGGGCCTCGCCGACATCCGGGCGCTCGCCGAGCAGTGGACGCGGACCGGGGCGCCGAAGGCGGCCGCCACGCCGGGGACGATCACCGAGCGCGAGACGCTGGACGACTACGCCGCGCACCTCAAGGGCCTGGTGGACCTCACGGCGATCCGCCCGCTCAAGGTCGTCGTGGACGCGGGCAACGGCATGGGCGGACACACCGTCCCCACCGTCTTCGCGGGCCTGCCGCTCGAGACCGTGCCGATGTACTTCGAGCTGGACGGCACGTTCCCGAACCACGAGGCGAACCCGCTGGACCCGAAGAACATCGTGGACCTGCAGGCGCGCGTCATCGCCGAGGGCGCCGACATCGGCCTCGCGTTCGACGGCGACGCCGACCGCTGCTTCGTCGTGGACGAGCGCGGCGAGCCGGTCTCGCCGTCCGCGATCACGGCGCTGGTCGCCGCTCGCGAGCTCGCCAAGCACCCGGGCGGAACGATCATCCACAACCTGATCACCTCGTGGTCCGTCCCCGAGGTCGTCCGCGAGAACGGCGGCGAGCCCGTCCGTACCCGCGTCGGCCACTCCTTCATCAAGGAGGAGATGGCGAAGAGCGGGGCCATCTTCGGCGGCGAGCACTCGGCGCACTACTACTTCAAGGACTTCTGGAACGCGGACACGGGCATGCTCGCCGCCCTCCACGTCCTCGCGGCCCTCGGCGGCCAGCAGGGCGCCCTGTCCGGCCTGGTCTCCGCCTACGACCGCTACGCCTCGTCCGGCGAGATCAACTCCACCGTCGCCGACCAGACCGCCAGCACCGCCAAGGTCAAGGCCGCGTACGCGGACGTCGACGGCGTCACCTTCGACGAGCTCGACGGCCTCACCGTCACCGCCGGCGACTGGTGGTTCAACCTCCGGGCCTCCAACACCGAGCCGCTCCTCCGCCTCAACGTCGAGGCCCGTGACGAAGCCACCATGACCAAGCTCCGCGACGAGGTCCTCACCCTCGTCCGCTCCTGACCCACCCCCGGCCGGGCCCCAGGGTCCGGCCGGTCCCGTCGTGACCGTCGTCCACCGCTCCGGGTGGTGACGGACGGCCCACGCCGGACCCCGGCCCTGCCCCCTTCACCGGCGGCGGGGCCGATCGCTTACCCGCGCCGCCGCTCCGCCCCGCCGGGGATCCGACGGCCCGTCGCCGCCCGCGCCGCCGCTCCGCCCCGCCGGGGATCCGACGGCAGGTCGCCGACCCGCGCACCCACCCCGCCCCGCCGGGGATCCGACGGCCCGTCGCCGCCCGCGCACCCCGTTTCCCGGCGGTAGGCTGACCTGGCCCGAAGGGCAGCACCATCATCGTTTGTTCGAAGGGACACCTCATGCCGCTCGAAGCCGGCCTCCTGGAGATCCTGGCCTGCCCCGCCTGCCACGCTCCCCTGAACGACCGCACGGCGGACGAAACCCCCGAACTGATCTGCACCAGCTCGGACTGCGGCCTGGCCTACCCCGTCCGCGACTCCATCCCCGTCCTCCTCACCGACGAGGCCCGCCGCCCGGCGTAGCTCCGCGGGGCCCACTCGACGCGGGGCGCACCGCCCGGCGCGGGGCACCCCGGCGCACCGGAAGACCCCCGGCACCGTCACGTCGCCCGGCGCCGGGGACAGAGCCCCGCACCGGCGCACCGCCAGAGCGCGGGCCGCGCCCCGCGCGACCCACCGCCCGGTGGCGGGGACTCCCGTCGGGCCCAGCCGAACGCAGGGCACACCACCCCACCGAGCACCCCGCCCCGCAGGGAACCCGCGAGGAACCCCGCAAGCCCCCCCGCCAGGGGAGGCCCGTACATCCCGGGAGGCACCGCCACATGCTCGACGAGACCCTCCTCGACGCACCGGACGCCCTCGCCCTCGCCGACCGCCGCGGCCTCCTCCGCGGCGCGGCCGAGGCCGGCGCCAGGGTGCGGACCGCCGCCCGTCACGCCGCGGAGGCGGGCATCGCGGACCTGCGGCCCGAGGGCCGCCCCCGTGCCGTCCTCGTCGCCGGCCCCGGCACCGCCGCCGCCGCCGTCGCCGACCTGATCGGCGCGCTCGCGGGAGCCGCCGCCCCCGTCGTACGCCTCCAGCCGACCGGCGTCGCGCCCGCGGCGGGCGCCCTGCGCTGGGCCCTGCCCGGCTGGGCCGGCTCGGTGGACCTGCTGCTGCTGCCGACCACGGACGGCGCGGAACCGGGCCTCGCCCTGCTCGCGGAGCAGGCCTACCGCCGCGGGATCACGGTCGTCGCCGTCGCCCCGAAGGCCTCCCCGCTCGCCGAGGCGGTCAACGGCTCGCACGGACTGTTCGTCCCGATGGCCGTCGCACCGAACGAGACCCCGAACGAGTCCGGCGAGAACCTGTCGGCCAGCCCCGGCGCCCTGTGGGCCCTGTTCACCCCGCTGCTCGCGCTCCTGGACCGCGTCGGCCTCCTCGACGCGCCGCCCGAGACGCTGGAGAAGGTCGCCGACCGCCTCGACCGCACGGCCGAACGCTGCGGCCCGGCGATCGCCACGTACAGCAACCCGGCGAAGACCCTCGCCACCGAGCTCGCGGACTCCCTCCCGCTGATCTGGACGGAGGGAAACGCGGCGGGCCCCGCCGGCCGCCGCTTCGCCTCCGTCCTGGCCGAACTCGCCGGCCTGCCGGCACTGGCCGCCGAACTCCCCGAAGCACTGCCCGCGCACGGCGTCCTGCTGGCCGGCGACTTCGCGGCCGGCGCCGACCCCGACGACTTCTTCCGCGACCGGGTCGACGAGCAGCAGGCCCTCCGCGCGCGCGTGGTCCTGCTCCGCGACCGGCCCGGCGGCAGCCTCACCGCCGCCCCCGCCGCCCGTGAACTGGCCCTCAGCCACGAGACGGCCATCAGCGAACTGGAACCGGAGGAGGGCGGCGACCTGGAGACCCTGGCCGAACTGCTCGCCGTGACAGACTTCGCGGCCGTGTACCTCTCGCTCGCCACGGCCGGCATCCTGCCGCCCCCGGCAGAGCCCCGCTGACCCCTCGCCCCCTCGTCCTCACGCGACGCACCGAAAGCTGGAAGACCTCCCATGGACCGCCTCGTCAACACCGTTCGGCCCTACGCCTGGGGATCCACGACGGCCATCCCGGAACTGCTCGGCCTCGCCCCCTCCGGCGAGCCCCAGGCCGAGATGTGGATGGGCGCCCACCCCGGCGCCCCCTCCCTCACCGAGCGCGGCCCGCTGAACGAGCTGATCGCCGCCGACCCCGCGGGGGAGCTGGGGGAGCCGGCCCTCGAGAAGTTCGGACCGCGGCTGCCGTTCCTCCTCAAGATCCTCGCCGCCGGTGCCCCGCTGTCGCTCCAGGTCCACCCCGACCTCTCCCAGGCGCAGGCCGGTTTCGCCGCCGAGGAGGCCGCGGGCATCCCCGTCGACGCCCCGCACCGCACGTACAGGGACGCCAACCACAAGCCGGAGATGATCTGCGCGCTGACGCCGTTCGACGGGCTGTGCGGCTTCCGCGACCCCGTCGAGGCCGCCGACCTCATCGCCGGACTCGGCGTCGACAGCCTCAAGCCGTACGTCGACCTGCTCCACGCCCACCCCGAGGAGGCCGCGCTCCGCGAGGTCCTGACGGCCCTGCTCACCGCCGACCCGGACGAGATGGCGCACACCGTGACCGAGGCCGCCGCCGCGGCCGAGCGCCTCGGCGGCGCCTACGCCCCGTACGCGGGCCTCGCCCACCACTTCCCGGGCGACCCCGGCGTCATCGCCGCGATGCTCCTCAACCGCGTCCTGCTCCAGCCCGGCGAGGCCCTGTACCTCGGCGCGGGCGTCCCGCACGCCTACCTCGACGGCCTCGGCGTCGAGATCATGGCCAACTCCGACAACGTCCTGCGCTGCGGCCTCACCCCCAAGCACGTCGACGTCCCCGAACTCCTGCGGATCGTCCGCTTCGAGCCGGGTGACCCGGCCGTCCTGCGCCCCGAGGCCTCGGCGTCGGGGGAGGAGGTCTACGAGACCCCCATCGACGAGTTCCGGCTCTCCCGCTTCGTACGGGCGGAAGGCGGCGCCCCGAGCGACCTCACCGCCCCGACCCCGCAGATCCTGCTCGCGGTGGCGGGCCGCCCGAAGGCGGGCGAAGTGACCCTCGCGCCCGGTGAGTCCGTCTTCGTACCGGCGGGCGAGCCGGTCGAGCTGTCCGGGGCGGGGACGGTATTCCGCGCCACCGTCGTGGCCTGATGCGAGAATGACCGGCCGGACCGCGGCGACCCAGCCGGAGCATCGACGAAGGGACCACGTACACCCATGAGCGCGTCAGGCGGAACCAAGGCGATCGTGGCGGCACTCGCCGCCAACCTGGCGATCGCCGTAGCCAAGTTCGTGGCGTTCCTCTTCAGCGGGTCGTCCTCGATGCTCGCGGAGAGCGTCCACTCGCTCGCCGACTCCGGCAACCAGGGTCTGCTCCTCCTCGGCGGCAAGAAGGCCCAGCGGGAGGCGACTCCGCAGCACCCCTTCGGCTACGGCCGCGAGCGCTACATCTACGCCTTCCTCGTCTCGATCGTGCTCTTCTCCGTCGGTGGCATGTTCGCCATCTACGAGGGCTACGAGAAGATCAAGCACCCGCACCCCATCGAGGCCTGGTACTGGCCGGTCGGCGTCCTCGTCTTCGCGATCATCGCCGAGTCCTTCTCCTTCCGTACGGCCATCAAGGAGTCCAACGAGATCCGCGGCGGCCTCACCTGGACGCAGTTCGTCCGCCGGGCGAAGGCCCCCGAGCTGCCCGTGGTCCTCCTGGAGGACCTGGGCGCCCTCGTCGGTCTCGTCCTCGCCCTCGGCGGCGTCGGCCTGGCCCTGGCGACCGGCGACGGCGTCTGGGACGGCATCGGCACCCTCTGCATCGGTGTCCTGCTCATCCTGATCGCGCTCGTCCTCGCCGCCGAGACCAAGTCGCTGCTGCTCGGCGAGTCCGCCGGCGTCGAGCAGGTCAAGAAGATCGAGGCGGCCGTCGTCGACGGCGAGACCGTCACCCGCCTCATCCACATGCGCACCCTCCACCTCGGCCCCGAGGAGCTCCTCGTCGCCGCCAAGATCGCCGTCCAGCACGACGACACCGCCACCGAGGTCGCGAACGCGATCAACGCGGCCGAGGCGCGCATCCGCGCCGCCGTCCCGATCGCCCGGGTCATCTACCTGGAGCCCGACATCTACAGCGAGACCGCCGCCTCCGCAGGCGTCAACCCCGCCAAGGCCCCGGGCGGCGACGGCCACTGAGCCCCGCCCCCACCCGCTGAACCGACAGAGGCCCCCAGGACCGGAACCCCCGGCCCCGGGGGCCTCCGCGCATGCCCCGCACTTCCCGGACGAGTGTGGGGCGCCGCACCGATCGGTGTAGATTCGTGACTGCCAGACGTCGCTGCTGATGGCGGTCGGGCGGTCCCACGTGGCCGGCCGAGGGAGAGAGGGCCTCCGACGACTGCACCGCGGGACACCCGGGCATTCGTATGCCGTCGCTGTGCCACATCGCGGTGCCAGGCGCTCCAACCGACCCTCGAACCCGAATCCACGAGGAGCAGCTCCAGTCATGACGACTGTCGCCAGCCAGCAGGACTTCAAGGTCGCCGACCTCTCCCTGGCCACCTTCGGCCGCAAGGAGATCACCCTCGCCGAGCACGAGATGCCCGGCCTGATGTCGATCCGCCGGGAGTACGCCGAGCAGCAGCCGCTCGCCGGCGCCCGCGTGACCGGCTCCCTGCACATGACCGTGCAGACCGCCGTTCTCATCGAGACCCTGGTCGCCCTCGGCGCCGAGGTCCGCTGGGCCTCCTGCAACATCTTCTCCACCCAGGACCACGCCGCCGCGGCCATCGCCGTCGGCCCGAACGGCACCCCGGAGAACCCGCAGGGCGTGCCGGTCTTCGCCTGGAAGGGCGAGACCCTGGAGGAGTACTGGTGGTGCACCGAGCAGGCCCTCACCTGGCCGAACTCGCCCACCGGCGGCCCGAACATGATCCTCGACGACGGTGGTGACGCCACCCTCCTCGTCCACAAGGGCGTCGAGTTCGAGAAGGCCGGCTCCGCCCCGGACCCGTCCACCGCGGACAGCGAGGAGTACGGCCACATCCTCCGTCTCCTCAACCGCACCCTCACCGAGAACCCGCAGAAGTGGACCCAGCTGGCGTCCGAGATCCGCGGCGTCACCGAGGAGACCACCACGGGCGTCCACCGCCTGTACGAGATGCAGCAGGCCGGTGACCTCCTCTTCCCGGCGATCAACGTGAACGACGCCGTCACGAAGTCGAAGTTCGACAACAAGTACGGCTGCCGCCACTCCCTGATCGACGGCATCAACCGTGCCACCGACGTCCTCATCGGCGGCAAGACCGCCGTCGTCTGCGGTTACGGCGACGTCGGCAAGGGCTGCGCCGAGTCCCTGCGCGGCCAGGGCGCCCGTGTGATCGTCACCGAGATCGACCCGATCTGCGCGCTCCAGGCGGCCATGGACGGCTACCAGGTCACGACCCTCGACGAGGTCGTCGAGACCGCCGACATCTTCATCACCACGACCGGCAACAAGGACATCATCATGGCCGCCGACATGGCCAAGATGAAGCACCAGGCCATCGTCGGCAACATCGGCCACTTCGACAACGAGATCGACATGGCCGGCCTCGCCAAGACCCCGGGCGTCGTCAAGGACGAGGTCAAGCCGCAGGTCCACACCTGGACCTACCCGGACGGCAAGGTCCTGATCGTCCTGTCCGAGGGCCGCCTGCTGAACCTCGGCAACGCGACCGGCCACCCCTCCTTCGTGATGTCGAACTCCTTCGCGGACCAGACCCTGGCCCAGATCGAGCTCTTCACGAAGCCGGAGGAGTACCCGACCGACGTCTACGTCCTCCCCAAGCACCTGGACGAGAAGGTCGCCCGCCTCCACCTCGACGCCCTCGGCGTCAAGCTGACGACCCTCCGCCCCGAGCAGGCCGCCTACATCGGCGTCGAGGTCGAAGGCCCCTTCAAGCCGGACCACTACCGCTACTGATGCCCCGACCGGCGGCGCCCGCGCACTGACGCGGCGCCGTCCCGGACACCCGTAGAGGACTCAGGCAGGCCCCCCGCACCCCCGTGCCGGGGGGCCTGCCCCGTCCAGCCCCCGCTACCGCTCCTGGAAGCCACCCGAGGACCCATGCCCCGCGGCCGCTATTCGTTCCATGACCCGCATGACCACACCCCCCTCGGTGAAGAGCACTTCCACTGCGCCCCCGGCCCCTCCGGCTGGCGCTACGTCGCCCAGACCACCACCCCCTCAGGTGATCACCGGGGCTCGATCGACCTGGCAGTCGACGAACTGGGCCGCCCCATCCGACTCGAACTGCACGCCGCCGGCTGGCAGGTCCGCGGCGCGGCCCTCGACGGCGTCACCTGGGTCCGCACGGACCCCACCGGAACCCACGCCACCGAAGGCAATGTGCGCGCCCACGCCTTCACCGGCACGTCCCCGGCGTTCCTCGTCGCCCTCACGCGACTCCTGCGTCTCACCCCCGATTCCCCGGAGACCCGCGTCAGGCTCGTCGCCTTCACGGACCCCGTGCTCGCCCCCCGTACGGTCGACCAGTCCTGGGCCTTGCTGAGAAGTGAAGCGCACGCCACTGACAACGGACCTCTGATGGTGGACGAATACCAGGTCAGCACCCTGGACACCGGCGAACGGCACACCGTCCACATCGCCGGCGACGTGGTCCTCTCCGCCCCCGGCATCGAACTCGAAGCACTGGAGACCCCACCCTCGGTCTTCCCCTGACCCCCACGTCAGGCAGGCGGCACGAACCCGCTCCGACGCACCCCCGCATCCCCCGACGCCTCCCCGCCGACGTCGCCCCCGCCGGAGGGAAACACGACCAACGGAGGCACCGGGGGCGCCCCCGCCGGAGGAGCGACCTCCTGGAGCCCGGCGTCCGGTGCGCCGACGACCGGAGACGCGGGAGCAGGAGACGCGAACGCGGAAGCAGCGACCGCAGGAGGAGCGACGGCGGGAGTAGCCCACGCAGGAGTAGCGAACGCGGAAGTAGCGACCGCAGGAGCAGCGAACGTCCGCGGACCCGTCACCGCCGACGCCCCCGCCCCCGACGCGAACGCCCGCCGCGCGTCCCGGGCCTGCCGCTCGGCCACCACCCCCGCGAGAAACGCCTCGGCCGGCACTCCCGGCGGCGGAGGCGTCCCCGTCCGCGCCACCAGCTCGTCCGCCAACCGCTCCGCCAGCCGCCGCCCCACCGCCGGATCAAGCTCACGCGCCCTCGTCAGGTACTGCCGCACCTCCAGCCACAGCGTCTCGGGCACGGCCGACAGATCGAGCCCGGCGAACCGCCCCACCAGCCACGGCGGCGGCGGAGGCACCGCGAGGACCCGCGCCGCGGGTATCCGCTCCCGCACCACCAGGGTCCCCGCGAAGACGTCCCCGAGCCGCCGCCCCCGCTCGGAGATCAGCGAGGCCACACAGGCGACGACCCCGAACGTCATCAGGATCTCCACGACGCCCATCGCGCCCCGCACCAGCGCGTGCCGGAACCGGATCGGCCCCCCGTCGTCCCGCACCACCCGCAGCCCACAGGCCAGCTTCCCCAGCGACCGCCCGTGCGACAGCGTCTCCACCGCGATCGGCGCCCCCACGAGGACGAGCAGGAAGGACGCGATGGACACCGCCGTCACCGCCGCCTCGTCCAGCGAGGCCGTGGCGACCGAGAGCCCGATGGCGACCAGCAGATAGACCGCCCACACCACGACGAGGTCGATCAGCACCGCCAGCGCCCGACTCGGCAGCCGCGCCGGCTGCAACCCCAGTACGACGGCGTCTCCCGTCACCAACCCACTCACGGCACCCACCCTTCTCCGGCCTTCCCGACCCCTCCGAACGCCAGTCTGCCAAGCTGACCCGCAGCGCGCCGCAGCAGTACGGACCCGTCCACAGCCAGTGCCTGGAGCAGCAGCCGATCATGGACCTCGACGTCTACGTCACCGCCCACCGCGCCGAGTGGGAACGCCTCGACCACCTCCTGCGCCGCGGCGGCAAGCTCACCGGCGCCGAGGCCGACGAACTCGTCTCCCTCTACCAGCGCACGGCCACCCATCTCTCGATCGTCCAGTCCAGTACGCCGGACCCGATGCTCACGGCCCGGCTCACCCAGCTCGTGGCCCGCGCCCGCGCCACCGTCACCGGCACCCGCCGCTCCTCCTGGCGCGACGCCGCCCGCTTCCTCACCGCCGGCTTCCCCGCGGCCGTCTACCGCTCACGCCACTGGTGGATCCCCACCGCCGTCCTCTCCACGCTGCTCGCGGTCCTCATCGGCTGGTGGATCGGTACGCACCCGGAGGTCCAGGCCTCGCTGGGCGCCTCCGCCGACCTCCGCGAGATGACCCGCCCCGGCGGCCAGTACGAGACGTACTACTCCAGCCATCCGGCGACCTCCTTCGCCGCCCAGGTCTGGACGAACAACGCGAGGGCGGCCGCCATGTGCCTGGTCCTCGGCGCGTTCCTCGGCATCCCGGTCCTCGGGATCCTCTTCGTGAACATGCTGAACCTCGGCGTCGGCCTCGGCCTGATGTCCTCCGCCGGCCGCCTCGACGTCTTCCTTGGCCTGGTCCTCCCGCACGGTCTGCTCGAACTGACCGCCGTCTTCGTGGCCGCCGGCACCGGCCTCCGCCTCGGCTGGACCGTCATCGAGCCGGGCCCCACCACCCGCCGGGCCGCCCTCGCCGAACAGGGCCGAGCCGCCGTCGGCATGGCCATCGGCCTCGCCCTCGTGCTCTTCGTCTCCGGCCTCATCGAAGGCTTCGTCACCCCGTCGGGCCTGCCGACCTGGGCCCGCATCACCATCGGCGTCGCCGCCGAGCTGGCCTTCCTCGCCTACGTCTACGTCCTCGGCGGCCGCGCCGCCCGCAAGGGCGACACCGGCGACCTCGAAGAACCCGACCGCAGCGCCACCCTCCCCACCGCCGCCTGATGTGCGTACGCCCCCGCAGACCTGCTAGTGTCCTCCGGTGCCCACAAAAGCCGTTGACACGGCCGCCGTGGGGAGGTAGATTTAAACGGTTGCCTAGAACTGGACAGTTCGGCAGCAATCAACTAGAGTCTGACTCACTCCGGTCGGGAATTCGATTCCACGGAGTCACCCCGATTCTTATTCGAATCACGAAAGCCTCCGATTAGGTCGGCCCAAATGATTCTGATAAAGTCGGAACCGCCGAAAGGCCCCCGGCGCGAAAGCGGAAACGGGGACCGGAAAGCACCGAGGAAATCGGATCGGAAAGATCTGATAGAGTCGGAA